>JBDHKT010000006.1:16885-20956 GCA_039586255.1 Gemmatimonadota bacterium
CCGCGAAGTAGAAGACTACGGGTAGAGGTAAGAGCACCCAGGGGCTCATGACGAAAGCGTCACCCAACGTGTCGAGGATCGCGGCCACCCGCTCGGGCGATGCGGCGGGCTCGGCCTGCAGCCCGACCACTAGGTAGACGAGCAGGCCGAGAGTCCAGGCGGGCGCCGTGGTCCACAGCATGTGGCGGATGTGGTCGAACAGGTTCGACTGGGCCGCCACCGGAGCCAGGTTGGTGGTGTCGGAGAACGGCGAGAGCTTGTCGCCGAAATAGGCTCCGGCGACGATCGCGCCCGCCGCGGCGCCCAGCGGAACGCCGAGCCCGGCAGCGACGCCGATCAGCGCGATGCCCATCGTGCCCACGGTCCCCCACGACGTCCCGGTGAACAGCGACACGAACGAGCACAACACGCACGCCGTGACCAGGAAGAAACGCGGCGAGATGGTATGCAGCCCCAGCCTCAAAAGGAGCGGGATGGTTCCCGCGGCGATCCAGGTGCTGATCAGCGCCCCCACACAGACCAGGATCAACACCGCCGGCAGCGCTTTGGCGATCCCTTCGATTATCCCGGACTGCAGTTCCGCCCACGTGTAACCGAGGCGAACCGCGACCAGCCCGGCGACCGCTGCCGCCGCGATCAGCAGGACCTCGATGCGCAACCGGTAGACTCCGTAGCCGACGCCTACCAGCAGCGCCATAAATACGAACGGCAGGAATGCCTCGAGTGTCGTCGGACGTCGTCTTTCGTCGTTCATCAGCCGTGTCGTATCCAGCGAATCAGTTCCGGGAGCGTCGGGCGCTTGCCGGTCATCAGCAGTCCGACGCGATAGATACGACCCCCGACCCAGGCCACACACAGAATCGTAACGATCTGCAGGGTGAAGATCAGCGGGATCTCCCACACCTCCACGACGCCGAGCGCGTAGCGCGCGATGAACAGGACCGGAGTGAAGAACGGGATCCAGGACAGGACGACCGACGCCTGGCTCGTCGGCGATTCTAGCACGATCGGTATGATCAGCAGCGGGATGATCACCAGCAGCGTCACGGGAAACTGGAGCTGCGATGCCTCCTGCTCGCTGCTGGCGATTGCGCCCACCGATGCGTACAGGCCGCCGTAGAGGAAGTAGCCGGTAAGGAAGAGGCCCAGGAATAGAAGGAAGGTATCGACGCCCACCGGAAGGTTCTGCATGAACTCGACGTCGGCGAACGCCTGCGCGCCCGCCGCGTAGATGAGCAGAAGACCGGCGACCGCCAGCCAGATGCCGATCTGGGTGAGCCCGACGGCTCCGACGCCCAGCGTCTTGCCGAGCATCAACTGCCAGGGCCGCACGCTCGACAGGATGATCTCGACCGTCTTGCTGGACTTCTCCGCCACCGCCGCGCGCAACATCATGGCTCCGTAAAGCAAGACGACCATGTAGATCATCAGCGCCAGGACGTAAGCGACGGTCGCGCTCTGGCCTTCTTCGCGCGCAGCGCCCTCTTCTGTGACCCGGTAGGCGGCGACCCTGATGTCGCGTGTGAGCTGCGCGGCGGCCCACGGCTCGAGCCCCAGCGACCGCGCCTGAAGCCGTCTCACGGCAGTGGTCATGGCGGGCTCCAGGGTCGCCCTCACCAGGGTCTGACCGACGTCCCGTCCCCAGTATTCGATGGTGCCGCCCTCGAGAACGTCGGCCGGGATATAGAGAAACCCCGAGAGCTGCCCCACCAGAACCTGCTGGCGCAGCGCCTCGACGGCCGTCACGGGCTCGCCGCCCGGCGGCGGCATATAGCGCAAGCGCCTCTCCTCGAACGCCTCCGTCGCCAGCAGCTCCTGTAGTAGTAGGCCGCTCTCGTCGACTACGCTGATGGACAGGACACGCTCGCTCTCGCGGACCACTAGCGCCATCGGGATCATCATCACGCCGATCATGAGCAGAGGCGCCAGGATCGTGATCGCGATGAACCATCTGGAGCGTACGCGCGCCAGATACTCGCGGCGGATGATGGCGATCAGCTTATTCACGGGCCCGGGCGACGAAGATGTCGTGAAGCGATGGCTCGCTCACCTGGAACTGGGAGACGATGGCGCCGGCCGCCACAGCCGCCTCCAGCAGCTGCTGTGGCTCGACGCCCTCTTGTAGAGATACGGCCAGGCAGACGCCACGGTCTTCAACTGCCGCGACGAGTGAGCGGTCGTCGAGAAGGCCCTCACCCCCTTCCATCGACAACAGGACGTGCCGTTGACCGGCCACCCAGGCCTCGCGCCTGATTTCGGCCAGCGGTCCGTCGAGCACCTTGCGGGCGTCCTTGATCATCACCACGCGTTCGCAGAGCCGCTCCGCCTGGTCCATGTTGTGAGTCGAGAACAAGACGGTGGCGCCGCGGCTTCTCTCCTCGAGCACGATCTCCTTCAGGAGATCGACGTTCAAGGGATCGAGACCGGCAAACGGCTCGTCGAGGATCAGCAGCTGCGGCTCATGCAGCACGGTGCCGATGAACTGCACCTTCTGCTGCATCCCCCTGGAAAGATCTTCTACCTTCTTGTCGGCCCAATCATCCAACTCGAGCCGCTCGAGCCAGTAGCGCGCACGCTGCCGGCCGACGCGGCGCGGCGTCCCTTTGAGCTCGCCCAGGAATTCCAGGAGCTCGAGCACCTTCATCTTCGGGTAGAGACCACGCTCTTCCGGGAGGTAGCCGATGCGGTCGCGGGCTTCCGGGGTGAGCGGCCGGCCCAGTACCTCGACGCTGCCACTGTCGGCGCCGATGATGTCGAGCATGACGCGGATGGTCGTCGTCTTGCCCGCGCCGTTGGGTCCGAGCAGGCCGCAGATGGTAGCGCGCGGCACGGAAAGGTCGAAGTCGTCGACGGCGACCTTAGTGCCGTACTGTTTGTGGATACCCTCAAGTCGGATCGCGAGATTGCCGTCCATGCGCCTGCGATGCTACTCTCCCGCTGGCCGCGGCCGCAAGTGATGGCGCCGCCCCGCGCCGTCCGCTACCTTAACCGCCGATGTCTGAGACCGTTCTGCTCGTCGAGTTGCTGATCGTCGCGATCGTAGTCGCGATCGTAGTTAAGTACATCCGCCTGCCCTACACCATCGCCCTGGTCCTGGCAGGTGTGTTCGTCGGCCTGCTGCCCAATGTCCCGGCCTTCCCCATCGACCCCAGCCTGTGGTTGCTGCTCTTCCTGCCGCCGCTGCTGTTCGAGGGGACGATCAACATGGACCTCGAGCTGCTCAAGCGCTACGCGACGCCCGTCGGGCTGCTCGCGTTGCCGGGCATGCTCGCCTCGGTGGCGCTACTGACCACCGCCTTCCACCTGCTGTTCGCGCTGCCCGTCCCGCTCGCCACGCTGCTGGCCGTCATGTTGAGCCCGACCGACCCGGTGTCGGTGCTGGCCACCTTCAAGGAGTACGGCGTAGCGCGTGGGCTGCAGACGATCGTCGAGGGCGAGTCGGTGTTCAACGACGGTGTCGCCGTCGTCCTCTACGTCATAGTGCTGGCGTGGGTCGGCGGTGACGCGGTAACTGTCGCGGAGGGGATCGTCGAGTTCGTCACGGTGGTCGCCGGCGGCGCCCTCGTCGGCCTCGTCCTCGGTTACCTCACCCACCGGCTGTACTCGGTGATCGACGACAATCTCATCGAGGTCGGCCTGTCGCTCGCCTTGGCCTACGGAGCCTACCTCGCCGCCGAGCGACTGGAGGTGTCCGGCGTCATTGCCGTCGTCGTCGCTGGCCTGATCATCGGCAACTACGGCCGCATCTTCTCGATGAGCCCCAGCACGCGCCTCAGCCTGACCCATTTCTGGGAAATCGCGGCCTTCCTGATCAATGGCCTGCTCTTCCTGATGATCGGGCTCACGGTGGAGCGCGGCGGCCTGTTCGCCTATGCGAGCCAGATCGGGCTCGTTTTCCTCGCCATGCTCGTGGCCCGCGCGCTCATCGTCTACGGGTTGATCGGCGGGTACAAACTCCTCTCGGGCCGCCGACTGCCCGAAGGCTGGATCCACGTGGTCAACTGGGGCGGCCTGCGCGGAAGCATCCCGGTGGCGCTGGCACTGGGCCTGCCGCTTTTCGTCGCGCAGGTC
>JBDHKT010000237.1:0-7591 GCA_039586255.1 Gemmatimonadota bacterium
ATTCGCAACTCAGATGCGGGCTGAGACCCGAGACCTGATCACCGCTCAGGAGGCCTTCTACCACACGGCGAGCCTTTCCCGAACAGGCGCGCGCTACGCCTCGTCACTGGAGCAGCTCGCGTTCGTGCCGCAGGAGCAGGTGCTCATCGAGATACGTGGCAACCGCAGAGGGTGGGCGGCGCTGGTGACCTCAGCAGAACTGCCCGTGGATGAGTATTTCTGTTCGGTGTTTGTCGGCGACGTCGAGCCCTACCGTACCGCGGGCGAGGAGGGCGTTATGAGCTGCGAGCCAGGGCGCTAGGTGAGGCCGACGGCCTCGAGCATCACATCTCTGGGTGGATCCCGGTCAAACCATCTCCTGAAGCTCAGCGCCGCCTGCTCGACCAGCATCAGCCGTCCGTCAGAGGCCTCGATTCCTGACGCCCGTGCCGCGCGAACCAGAGGCGTCTCGTCGCGACCGTACACCAGGTCGAGGATCGCCCGCGACTGCACGGCTTCCGGCTCCACTGGCAGGCGGTCGGAAGGGTGGAGGCCCAACGAGGTGGCGTTGACGATCAGGTCGTACGCTTCTCCCGAGGGCACTTCCCCTCCCTCCAGCACGCGCACAGCCCGAGGCGCACCCAGGTCGCGGACCAAGGCCTGGGCCCGGTCCCGGGTCCGGTTGAGGATCTCGACCCGCTCGACGCCTGCCCCGCAGCAGGCATGCACAACGGCGCGAGCCGCCCCGCCGGCTCCCAGGAGAAGCACCCGGCAGCCAGTCAGTTCACCCCGAAGCACCGCCTGGGCAGCCGTGCGGAACGCCGCGGCGTCGGTGTTGTCACCACACAGCCCCCGTCCTTCATCCCACCAGAAGACGTTGCACGCGCCGGTAGCGCGGACGTCCTCGCTGGCGTGGTCGAGCGCGTCGGCCGCGGCGCGCTTGTGCGGAACCGTCACGTTACCGCCGGCACCTCCCAGAGCCAGCGACTTCATGAACGGGCCAACCAACTCGTCCCAGGTCCACAGGGCGACAT
The DNA here is from genome assembly GCA_039586255.1 of Gemmatimonadota bacterium. Taxonomy (GTDB): domain Bacteria; phylum Gemmatimonadota; class Gemmatimonadetes; order Palauibacterales; family KS3-K002. The sequence goes on from JBDHKT010000237.1 coordinate 1,014, forward strand.
AAACCGCGTCGATCTCGAGAGTGTTCAGCGCGGCATTCTGCAGAGCCGGCGAAAGAGAATGGTGTACCGGCGCACCGAGCAGAGCGTAGAGGGGTCGATCGATCACGGCGAGAGAATCGCGGAGAGGCGAATCAGCAGGCCTTCGACGGCGCGCGCGATTAGGTCGCGGGCTTTCGTGTACTCGTCCAGCGAACCGCCAATCGGATCGGCGATGGGCTCGCCGGCCTCCGGGCCGTCTATGAACTCGCTCAGGAGTGATACCTTCGCATCTTCACCCATCGCCTCCACGGCCAGCACGTGATTCGACGTCATCGCCAGGATGATGTCGGCGCTTTGGACGAGCTCACTCGTGACCGGCTGCGAGCGGTGACCCGAGAGATCAAGCTCCATCGCAGCCGCTGCCTCCCGTGACCCTTCCGATGCCGGCGCACCCCACACCGCCGAGGTTCCGGCCGAGTCCACGCTCACATGGTCCCATCCGCGCAGCTCGAGCGCCTGCCTGGCGATCACCTCCGCCAGCGGGCTGCGGCACGTGTTCCCCGTGCAAACGAAGAGGATGTTGTAGGTCGTCGGTTTATCCTGCGACATCGTGTTAGACGGTCTACTGGAGTTCCGGCAGCCAGGCCTCCACGTCCTGGCGACTCACAGGGCCTTCCCTCAGCAGGCGCGGTGCCGACTCGACGAAGCTCACGATCGTTGACGGCCGCGTGCCCCGGGTCATCCCGGCATCGAGGGCAACCACACGTCGGTCGATATCGTTCAAGTCGTCACGTCCGCTGAACATCTCGAGAGCACCCTCCAATGTCCGGGCCGGCTCCTTCCCCGCCAAGTTCGCACTGCTCGAAGTCATCGGACGCCCCCAGACGGTCAGGAGTGTCGTAACAGTCGGATCGGGGCTGACGCGCACCGCCAACCCACCGCCGGGTCCCCGAAGTCCGTGCGGCGCCAGCGGGCAGCGCACCACGATCGTCAGCGGCCCCGGCCAGAACGAGCTTGCCAGCTCTTCCGCTTCCTCCGGCCATTCGATGCCCGAGAACGAAGTACGCAGCACCTCGAGATCGGGCACCAGCAGGAGGAGCGGCTGATCCGGCTCGCGTCGCTTTACCCTGGCGATGAGGTGATTGTTCGCCGCGGAGCCATCGCCCCCGATCCCGTAGACGGTCTCCGTCGGGTGAACGACGAGGCCACCCTCTCCCAAGACCTCTGCAGCGATGGGAGCGGCCCGCTCGAGCTCCGCACCGCCTCGCGCCGGGACGACCTGGACTTCCATCGCTAGTCGCCCGGCGTCGCGGAGGGCGAGCGACCCTGCTGGGCGAGCAAAGCCTCAACGACTTGGAGGTCACGCGGATGTGTCACCTTGGGGTTGGGACCCTCTATCTCGACGAGTACGACCTCGAGACCATAGCGCTCGCAGAGCCCTGCGCAGTCCGATGCCACTACCCCATCTGATTCCGCCCTGCGATGCACGTCGACGATCGGCCCCCGAGGGAAGATCTGAGGTGTCTCGGCTCGCCAGAGGTTATCGCGGTCCACCGCCCGCAACACGCGCCCTCCCGCGTCGGTCTCCTTCAGCGAATCGGTCACGCGCCGGGCGGCGACGGCACCGCGCTGCGGGCCGACCATCTCGAGGACCCGCGTTATCGACTCCGTGCCTATTAGCGGGCGCGCGCCATCGTGAACGGCGACGAACTCGATATCATCTGGCACGGTGGCCAGACCGAGCCGGACCGAGTCGGAGCGTTCGGCGCCGCCGGCGGTCAGCAACAAGCTCTCCGAGACGAGCCGCTCGAGCCAGGCCGGCGGCGTCTCGACGCTTTCCCGCGGAAGCACGAGGGTCACCCCGGCAAAGGACGGGTGACCGGCAAACGCCTCGACGGACCAGAGGGCAAGCGGCTTTCCCGCCAGCGCGGCGAACTGCTTCGCTTCGCCCGAGCCGAAGCGTTCCCCCCGTCCCGCAGCGACGATGACTGCCCAGCTATTTGCCGAAGAGGACATCGACCAGTCGCCTCAAGTCCGAGACCTTTTCCAGAGCGACCGGCACACTCTTACCCGAGATCTCGGATGTGGCCGCCAGGTACGCGCGCCTGAAGCCGAGAACCAGCACCGGGCGCGTGCCCTCGAGCGCTGCGACGACCGCCGAGCCGCCCAGCCTCGCCCAGCCGGCGATCGAGCTGGCGTACCGGCCGGACTTCGCCACCCAGCCCGACCTCGCCGACAAACACCGCCTCCCCATCGAGCACGATGTCTCGGATGGCCGAGGCGACCGCCGCCACGACCGCCAGATCGGCGGCCGGCTCGCTCAACCGCAGGCCACCCACCACGTTGAGAAACACATCCAGGTCCGACGTACGTAGCCGCGCGCGTCGCTCGAGCACCGCCAGCAGCAGAGCCAGTCGCCGGCTGTCGAAGCCGGTGGAGACTCTCTGCGGCGACCCGTAGACCGATTTGTTGACCAGCGCCTGCACTTCAACCAGCACCGGGCGCGTGCCCTCGAGCGCTGCGACGACCGCCGAGCCGCCGTCCCTGCAGGAAGAGAGCCGACGGATTGTCCACCGGCTCGAGGCCGGCGGCGCCCATTCGGAACAGCGCGATCTCATCGGCGGCGCCGAACCGGTTCTTGGTGCCGCGTACGATGCGGTGGTCGAGGCCGGTCGGCGACTCGAAATAGAGAACGACGTCGACGATGTGCTCGAGCGTCTTAGGGCCCGCGATGCCACCTTCCTTGGTCACGTGCCCGACGAGAAAGGCCGCCATCTCACGACGCTTCGCCACGCGCTGCAGCGCCGCTGCGACATCACGCACCTGAGCCACGCTACCCGGCGCGCTATCCAACCGCTCCGTGTAGAGCGTCTGGATCGAATCGATCACCAGGACGTCGGGCTCGATTTCCTCGACCCGGTCGATTACCACTTCGGCCGACGTCTCGGCGAGCATCAAAACATCGTCGCTGGACTCGGGCACGCGTTGCGCTCGAAGCTTCACCTGGTAAGCCGACTCTTCGCCCGAGACATAGAGGACCTTGTGGCCCGCGCCCGCCATGCGCGCCGAGACCTGCAGCAACAGGGTCGACTTGCCGATCCCCGGCTCGCCGCCCAGCAAGACCAGCGAGCCCGGTACCACGCCGCCACCGAGAACGAAGTCGAGCTCGGCCAGCCCGATCTGCCAGCGCGGTCGCTCGACCCCCTCCACATCCGCGAGCGAAACGGCGCGCGACTCGGCGCCCTGGCTAGCCCGCGCGCGCTCTGCGGGCGCCGCGGGCCGCACCCGTTCCTCGACCAGCGTGTTCCACTCCTTACAGTGCGGGCACTGGCCCTCCCAGCGGTGAGTTTCGCCGCCGCATTCGGTGCAGAGGTAGATGGTGCGAACCTTAGGCATTCGGCTCAAGCAGTCATGCGAAGGGTTTGTTCGGGCGAACATCGAACATTGCACATCGGACATCGAACGTCGAGCCAACAGCCGAACATCCGACTCTGAACGTTGAACGCCCAACATCGAACTCCGATGCATTGTTGTTCGACGTTAGGCGCGGGACGTTCAATCTTCGATGTTCGGTAGTGTGCTGGAAGTTGAATGTCCGATGTTCGATGTTCGATGTTCCTTTGTCATACGGACTCGGCCGCCACCCGCGACACGGACTCGAACCGCGTGTACTCCTTCCGGAAGAAGAGATCGACCACACCGGTGGGTCCATTACGCTGCTTGCTGCAGATCAGCTCCGCCTTCCCTTCCAGCGACTCACCCTCCATGCCGGCATCCTCGCGCCGGTAAACCTCGGGCCGAAAGATGAAGAGCACGACGTCGGCGTCCTGCTCGATGGCGCCGGACTCGCGAAGGTCGGAAAGTTGCGGCCGGTGGTCGGTCCGCTGTTCGGGAGCCCGCGACAGCTGAGATAGGGCGATGACCGGTACGGCGAGCTCCTTGGCCACGGCCTTGAGCGCCCCGGAGATCGCGCTGATCTCCTGCACGCGATTCTCGGAACGAGGCCCGCGCATGAGCTGAAGGTAATCAACGACGATCAACCCAAGATCAACTTCCGCCTTGAGGCGACGCGCCTTCGCTCGCACTTCGAGGGCCGTGATCGCCGGCGTGTCGTCGATCCAGATCGGCGCCGTGTTAAGGTGCCCGGCCGCCGTCGCCAGCTGCATGTACTCCTGCTCCGAGAGCCTGCCGCTCCTCAGGTTCTGGGAGTTCACCTGGCCTTCCGCGCAGAGCAGCCGCTGCACGATCGCTTCCTTCGCCATCTCCAGGGAGAAGAAGGCGACGGGAGTTCCGTGCTCGATGGCGGCGTGCTGGATGATGTTCAACACCATCGACGTCTTCCCCATCGACGGGCGACCCGCGATAACGATCAGGTCCGAGCGCTGGAACCCGGCGGTCAGGTTATCGAGGTCCGGGAAACCGCTGGGCACCCCGGTGACCGAGCCCTTGGCCTGCTGCAGCTTCTCGATGTGCTCGAACGCCGGCCACAGGACCTCCTTGATCCAGACGAAGCCCCTGCGCTGACCCGCCTGCGAGATCTGGAAGATCCGCTGCTCGGCGCGGTCGATCGTATCCTCCACCGCCTCGCCCGAAGCGTCGAACGCGTCCCTTATCGTGTCGGTCGATGCTTCGATCAGCCGCCTGAGCAGCGCCCTGTCACGGAGGATCCTGGCGTGGTACTCGATGTTGGCGGCCGTAGGCACCGCTTCCATGAGCTCCGCCAGGTACGCCGGGCCACCAACCGAGTCCAGCTCGCCGCTGTTCCGCAACTCCTCGGTCAGAGTCACCGGGTCGATGGCTTCGCCCCGCTCGAATAGCCGCCGCATTCCTCGGTAGAGCCGCCGGTTCGCCTCCCGGTAGAACATCCCGTCGTCCACCAGCTCCACCGCCTTGGCGACGGCGTCGGCGTCGATCAGCATGCCGCCCAGGACGGAGATCTCGGCCTCCGGCGACCAGGGGGCCTGTCTGTCGGCGAAGGCGTCGGACGCCCTCACGCCGCCGGCGGACCCCTCGCCGGGCGCTTGCCAGTCAGCCACGGCTGCCTCCCGGCGTTCGGCCGCCCGCCTCGTCATAAATGCGGCGCAGCACCTTCAGGTCCTCCCAGGCCGGCCGCTTCCACTGCTGATTGCGCAGCAGGGCAGCGGGATGGTAGGTCACTACGATTGGAATCCCCATGAACTCGTGCGTCGCGCCGCGCAGGCGGCCGAGCGAACCCTCCGTGGCCAGGAGCGTCTGAGCGGCGAATCGGCCGAAGGCGCAGATCGCCTTGGGCGCGACGGACTCCACCTGCTTACGAAGATAAGGCCAGCACGCCGCAACTTCATCTGCCACCGGGTCGCGGTTCTGAGGAGGCCGGCACTTCAACACGTTGCAGATGAATACCTCGTCACGCCGGAACCCGATGGCCGCCAGCATCTTGTCCAGCAGCTTCCCGGCCGGGCCGACGAACGGCCGGCCCTGCCGGTCCTCTTCGTAGCCCGGCGCCTCGCCCACCACCAGCAGGTCGGCGTTGCGATCTCCTTCGCCGAAGACCACCGTGGTTCGGCCCTCCGCCAGCCGGCAGAGGGTACAGCCGAGCACCTCGACCCGCAGCTCCTCGAACCGATCGGCGGAGCCGGGCACCTCGCGGTGAACCACCTCGCGAACGGCCGGCGCTTCGACCCGGGCCAGGCTCGGTTCCGGGGCCACGGCTCGGCCGGCAGGCGCGCGCAGACTCTCGAGCAGCTCGGCATTCGTACAGCTCTCGAGATACAGCTCGCGCTGTCCCAGTTCAACTCTCTGTCTCAGATAGCGGGCCAGAAGCTCGCGCTTTGTCGCTCGCTCAGTCACCCGGCAGGAGTCTCTCCGCTCGGTCGAGGATCTCGTCGGCCACTTCCGACTTAAGCATCTGGGGCAGCGTCTCCGCACCACCCGACTTGTCGATGATCGTCACGCGGTTCGTCTCGACCTCGAACCCCGCGCCCGGTTCGCTGGGGTCGTTGAGGACGATGAGGTGGGCGCCCTTCTCCTCCAGCTTGCGGCGCGCCGAATCTACCCCAGCTTCGCCAAGTTCGACGGCGAACGCAACAAGCACGCAATCGTCGGGCGCGTTGCGGCCGGTCGTCGCCAGGAGATCGGGACACGGCTCGACGGCGATGGACTCGAGGCCGCTGGCGCGCCGGATCTTACCTTCCTGGGGCGCGGTCGGTTTGAAGTCGGCCACGGCCGCAGCCATGAAGACCGCTGAAGCGTCGGCGAGCGCCTCGCCCAGCGTAGCACCCATCTGCTCGGCCGTCTCCACCGCACGCACATCGGCGATCTCGGGCGGCGCCGGGACGTGAGAGGGCCCGGTAATCAGGACGACGTCGGCGCCGCGCCGCCAGGCGGCGGCGGCGATCGCGTGACCCATGCGGCCGGACGAACGGTTCCCTATGTAGCGCACCGAATCGACCGGCTCCCAGGTCGGGCCCGAGGTGACGACGACACGCTTGTCGCGCCAGCGGCCCGCCCGCTCCAGCATCCGGCCCACGTAGGCACAGATGACATCCGGCTCGACCATCCGTCCCCAGCCCTCCTCACCCTCCGCCAAACCGCCAAAGGCCGGCCCCACGAGCTCGTGT
>JBDHKT010000238.1:0-4180 GCA_039586255.1 Gemmatimonadota bacterium
TCAGGCACGCCGACGCGAACCCGGGCAACTTCCTGATCTCGACGGCTGAGAACGCGCAGGTCTTCGCGGTGGACAACGGCGTGTCCTTCGGCGAAATCAGCGATCGGCCCGACGATTGGCGGAAGATGCGCACCGACCGCTTGCCGCAGGGTACGGTGAACAGGCTGCGGGGCATAAGCGAAGAAGATCTGGGGCAGGCGCTGGGCGTGCTGGCCCAGTTCGAGGTTCGGGACGGACAACTGGCCCAGGCAGAGCCCACGGAGAACTTTGACCCGGGGAACGGCGTGCGCCGGCAGGGCGACGTGATTCAGATGGGGCTGACCACCCGCGAGATCGGTAGAGTCCATGGACGCCTACAGGACCTGCTGGAGGACATAGACGAGGGGAAGTTCGAGATTTTCTGAGTGCGATGCGCATGAGCGGAAGAAGCCTGACTACAATCGGCTTTGCCGCGATGACGGTCCCGATGCTGGCGGCCGCCGGGTCGGCGGTCATCCTCGATTGCGGGCCGGTGCGGCCCGCTCCCCAGGCTGAGGCCCGTCAGGCGGAGGCCCGCTTCGATGGCGAGTATGGACTCTGGGTGCGGGAGAGCGGCGACTGGCTGGAGGTGCGCTGGCTGACCCGGGAACGCGGTGCGGGATACTTGGAAGTCGTCGTCGACGGCCGAGCGGTCTTCGAGGTCGAGACCGAGACCGGCACGGCCCACGCCGCGGCTTTCGCCAGGCCGATGGCCCCCGAGCTGACGTTGCGCTACGGTGGCCGCGGCGATCCGCAGGACGCGCACGAGACAGTGATCTACTTCGACCTCCCGCTGCGCCCGATCCAGACCGAGTTCGAAAACGTCGACACGCTATATGTCGTCGGGGACGTCCACGGCCAGTACGCCAAGCTCACCGAGCTGTTTCGCAACGCGGGCCTCATAGACAGGGATGATCGCTGGACCGGTGGCCGCAGTATGGTCGCGCTGCTCGGCGACCTGTTCGATCGTGGGCTCGACGTTCACAAGACCTTGTGGTTCCTGTACGAGTTGGAACGCGACGCGGCTCGACACGGCGGACGCGTCCAGATCCTGTTGGGCAACCACGAGATCATGGCGATGACCGACGACACCCGGTACGTGTCGCCGAAGGAGATGCTCATTGCCCAGAACCGCGGGGTCGCCTACTGGCAGCTGTTCGATCCCCGCAGCTCGATCCTCGGGAAGTGGCTCGCCTCGAAGCCGGCGCTCATCAAGGTCGACCGGGTGCTCCTGGTCCACGGTGGCGTCGGTCCTGAATACATGGGCTATTCGATCCCGGAATTCGACGACTCACTCGCGCTGTTCATGAGCGAGGAGTGGTTCTACCGCATGGCAGACACCACCGCCGCCTACAGTCCGCTGGACTCGGTGACACTTTTCCGACGCCTCGACTTCTTCTTCGACGCTAACAGCGTCTTCTGGTACCGGGGTTACTTGGAGACCGATACGCTGGTGCATGTGCTCGATCGGGTTCTCGACAAGCATGGAACCGATATCCACGTGATCGGCCACACGCCCTTCGACTCCGTTCAGCAGATGTACGGTGGTGCTCTGATCACTGTGGATCTGGAGGACGCGGCGACGGAGATGCTGCTGCTGATCCGTAGCTCCGCGAGCTACGAGAGGTATCGTTATACTTCGTCGGGGCCGCCGCAACCGCTGGAGGCCGCCGTCCCGGCCGGCGGGGGCTAGCTCTCCTACCGCCGGCCACGATCCTCACCGCCTCGGAGCCGAGTATTGAAGAGGAAGGCTCACTGGGAGCGGATCTACGCGGCGAATGCGCCGAATCAGGTCTCCTGGTTTCAAGCCAAACCCGAGATCTCGCTGCGGATGATCGAAGCATCGGGCGTCGGGCCCGACGGGCGGATCATCGATGTCGGCGGTGGCGCCTCGACTCTCGTCGACCATCTCCTCGATGCCGGCTACAGAAAAGTGAGCATCCTCGATCTGACGCAGGGCAGCAAGGAGCTGGCGCGGGCACGGCTGGCGTCGCGCGCCGACGAGGTGGAGTGGTTCGAGGCCGACGTCACCCGGTTCGAGGCGCCCCACAGGTGGGATCTCTGGCACGACCGGGCCGTCTTCCATTTTCTCACCGACGCCGCCGACCGGGCGGCCTACCACGCCATCTTGTTCCGCTGCGTCGAGTCGGGCGGCCAGGTCATAATCGCCACGTTCGGGCCGGAAGGACCGACGCGCTGCTCCGGGCTCGACGTGGTCCGCTACGACCCGGACTCGCTGGGGGCCGAGCTAGGCGCTGGGGTCACCCTGGTCGAGAGCGCGGCCGAGCTACACCGAACACCCACAGGCGCGGTCCAGGCCTTCAACTTCTGCCGCTTCCGGTTGACGTAGGAGCGGCGCGTCGGCCCAAGAAACCACCCGTAGCGTAGGGCCGTAGAGAGTCGTAAGGTTCACACCCTGAAGCCCCACCCATCTCAGTGCCTCCAGACCGAGGCAAAATGGACCCTTCTGCGGTGGGGAGCATTCTTCTCCCCCTGTCACTCGCGATCGGGGTGGTCCCCGCACAGGCACAGGAGCCCCTGCGTCCCCTGCGCACCGATCAGCCGCCGGTAATCGATGGCGACCTGGATGACCCTGTGTGGCGGGAGGCCCCGCAGGTTACGGAGTTCAGGACGTGGGCGCCGGACTACGGCAAGCAGATGCTCGGCGAGACGACAGTCTATATGGCGTACGACGCGGCGAACCTCTACTTCGCCTTTCGATCCTTCGACGCCGAGCCCGAGAAGATCAAGACGTCCATCACGAACCGGGACAACATTTGGCGGGAGGACTGGGTCGCCATCAACCTGGACTCATTCAACGACCAGCAATCGCTTTACGCCCTTTACGTCAACCCGCACGGTATTCAGGCGGACAGCCGCTACGCCGCCGGCAACGAGGACCGCAGCTTCGATCTGGTCTGGTACAGCGGCGGCCGTGTCGATGAAACAGGATATACGGTCGAAGTCCAGATCCCGCTTAAGAGCATACGCTATAGCGAGGGCGACTCGGTCAGCATGGGAATCATCTTCGAGCGGCACATCAGCCGCCGCTCGGAATACGGCAGCTGCCCGCCGCTCGATCCGAATCAGCAAGAGTGGCTCACCCAGATGGCGCCCATGGTCTTCCACGATCTCGAGCGCTCGACGCTTCTCGAGTTGATTCCGGCCGCGACCTATACGTACAGCGAGGCGATGGAAGATGGCCGGTTGACTCCCGACGAGCGGCGCGGCGAGCTCAGCCTGACCGCCAAGTACGGCGTCACCTCGGACCTGATCTTCGACGGCACCTACAATCCCGACTTCAGCCAGGTTGAAGCCGATGCCGGGCAGGTGGATGTCAACCTCCGCTACCAGCTCTACTTCCCCGAGAAGCGGCCGTTCTTCCTCGAGGCTCGGGAGAACTTCACGGTCGCCGCCACCGCGTCATCGGAGAGGGACCCCGTCCGCTCGATCGTCTATACCAGGACCATCGTCGATCCGATCGCCGGCGTCAGGCTGTCCGGCAAGCTCGGCGCGAGAAATACGGTCGCCTCGATCTACGCGGTTGATGAGTTGCCGGTGTCCGGCGCCGAATACGCCCACTTCCCGATCCTGCGATACAAGCGGACGCTGAGTGAGGACAGCTACGTCGGAGGCATCTACGCCGGCCGTGAGATGAGACATCACTACAACCGGTTGGCGGGCGTCGACGGCCAGCTACGCGTCAGCGATTCCAGCATGCTCGGGTTTCACGGCCTCTTCTCCCGGGCGCGGGAAGATCTCTCGACCCAAGCCGTAGACGGACATTCTCTCAGTGCACAGTACTCGCACGGAACCCGCGACCTCGACTACAGCCTGGTCGTGAACGACGTCGACGAAGACTTCCGCGCCGAGACGGGCTATGTGATCCGGACGGGGATTCTTCAGTTCAGCGGCCTGCTCAGACCGAAGATCTATCCCAACTCGAACGTGCTGCGGCGAATCGACGTGGAGCTTTTTTCGGCTCAGACCGAGGACAAGCTCAGCGGGCGCTGGGAGACGTTTAATCACGTCTCGGTGCAGAACCGCCTGTGGGGGAGCCTGACCCTCAAGCTGAAGTACTCGTATTCCACAGAGATCTTCCTCGGCGAGCGGTTCCAGACGGGTGGGTTCCACGTATTCGGCGGCGGCCAGTTCACCCGGC
>JBDHKT010000239.1:0-4175 GCA_039586255.1 Gemmatimonadota bacterium
AGTGACGGCACGACCATCATTGGGATTACGGCGCCCCTGTTAACGTAGATCCAGGCCGCCGAAGTGTCGGTGATGGATAGAAGGAACTTGCTGGTCGCCACACTGACTTTGAGCGGCGCACCCATTACCAGGTTAAGAACGGGAATGTTGGCCCAGCCCGCGCCCAGTCCAAACATCCCCGCCATGACGCCGATGACAATGAAGAGGAGGAGGCCGGGCACGGTCCGGTGCACCTTCCAATTGATCTGCTCGCCCATGCTGGCCTCGTTGTACACGCCGCAGATCCGCAGGGCCGATGAGACACGATCTGCCTCCCTGACCTCCGGGAAAACGGATTTCTTCGCCGCCATCATGATCGCTACGATCCCAAGGATCGTTGCCCCAAGGGCTGTCTGAATTACGTGCGTCGGTAGAGCGAGACCGATCATGGCCCCGACGATTGCGCAGCTCGAGGCTATCAGCGCCACCGGCATCGCCAGACGCAGGCTGGCCAGGTTCATCTTCAGGAAACCCGGCCCGGCAGCGAGTGCGCCGCTCAAAGCGACGAGGAGGCCGCAGCCACGTACGAAGTCAATGTGAAAGGGGAAGAAACCGCTCACGATCGGAACGAAGAGAACCCCTCCGCCCACACCGCCCAGCGCCGCCAGGATTCCCATGACGAACGTGAGCACGAACAAAACGAGCGGCCACACCCACCAGGCCGTCGTGCCGCTGGCGACCGCAGGCGCCGTCAGTTCGCTCGCCTGAGCCACGGTAGGGTGGAACAGCAGGACGAGGCCGAGAAGTGCGATGACACGACCGAGCGAAGGAAGAACGCGTGCGCTTGTCGGGCAACGGTCCCTACCGGAGGTTCTGTAAGTTCCTGGGATGCTCACCCTCTACCCGGCCTCCACTCGGGGTTCCTCGCCGAATCGTGATAATCGGCACGATTCAGCCTTTCAAGCGCTGATGCCAGATAAGTTAGGCGGAGGGCGGTGTCAAGCTGCGCGGAGTACGGCGTTCTGCCTGTGGCAGACGGGTGCGGCGGAGTGGTTGGCGATCAAGTGGCGCCGGGCTTGCCGCTGGGTGGGGCCCGCCAGGAGTTGGCAACGTCGTCGGAAAGCCAGACGGTGAGGTCGCCTCGTCTGCGTAGGCCCGCCTCGTACTCAGGCCAATTGCGAATCCGGTATGGGGATTTCGCGTACTGGTACTGGCTCCGTTTCGGGTATTTCATCGGTAAGGTGCCCACGCCAGTGTTTCGAGCGGTCAGCCGACCCGTGACTAGGGTAGTTCTGATTCTGCCCGCAGGCGCTCGACCTGTCTGTCGGCTTCCTCGGGCGGAACGCCACAGACGCGCAAGGCCCGTTCGACCAGGCGGGCAGCCGCTTCTAGCTCCTCCGTCACCACCATGTCCGCGCCGACGGCGGTTAGGGAATCGAGATCGATGATGTAGGGCGCGCGTACGATCACCGGAACCGTTGGATTGGTCATCTTGACCCGCTGGACGATTCTAGCCACAGCCTCGGAATCGTTGATCGCGACTACAACGAGCTTGGCCCGTTCGACGCCCGCACGCTGAATCACATGGAGGTGGCCGAGGTCACCGTAGATCACCGGCGTTCCCGATGCCTGGGCCTCAGCTACGGATACCGGGTTCAGATCCACAACGATAAATGGTATGCCAAACGCCTCGAGCACCCTCTTCAGATAGTGCCCGGCGAGGCCGAAGCCCCCGACCACGACGTGATTGCTAGGACCCTGGCCAGTGCCCGCCACGCCCTCGTCGATCGTCGCGCGGTGCGCTTGGAGTCGCCAACCGGGCACAAACGGCCTGAGCTTTGGCTCTAGCTGCAGCAGGATCGGCGTCAGCGCCATCAGAAAGACGGCCACTCCAAGGAACGCTTGTTCGCCCGTCGCGCCGAGCCCGGCCGGAGTAAGCCCCACCTGACGGCCAACCTGGTGGAGGACGAGAGAGAACTCGCCGATTTGCGCCAGAGCCAACCCCACACCGAACGCGATGGCGGCAGGGTAACGAAGCAGAAGCACGCCGGCGCCCGTGACCATCGCCTTAAGAACGAGCACACCGCCGGCCGCCGTGAGGATCAGCAGCGCGTGCGTGACAACGAACCGCATATCCACGAGCATTCCGATGGAAACGAAGAACACTGCGTTGAAGATCGTGCGCAGTGGGATGATCTCTCCCACCGCGTGTTCCCGGAACCGACTGCCGCTGACCGCCAGGCCCGCGAGGAATGCGCCCAAGGCCAGGCTGACGCCTCCAAGGTTGGCCAGCCACGTGATCCCGAAACAGATCACCACCACGGTGAGGAGGAAGAGTTCTGGTCTGCGCACATGCGCCACCCGATCGAGCACCCAGGGTACGATGCGCCAAGCCGCGACCAGCACCAGTACGATGATTGCGGTCGACTTGAGAATCGCCACGCCGACATGAAGCGTGGAGCCCTCTCCCGCCGCCAGCATCGGGACGAGCAGTACCAGAGGGATGATGAAGAGGTCTTGAAAGATCAGTATACCCAGCGCGATTCGCCCCGCTGGTGTGTCGGTGACGCCGCGATCCGAGAGGACATTGACCACGACGGCCGTGCTGCTCAGGGCAATCAGGCAACCTGTGTAGACGGCTCCCCGCCAGTGGACGCCCAGAACGAGAAGGATCACCGCTGCCAGGGCGATCGTCAGACCTACCTGCAGACTGCCGCCAAGCACGATGAACCGCTTGATTCGCGCCAGCTTATCGAGGCTGAATTCCACGCCCAGTGTGAAGAGAAGGAGGATGACCCCGATTTCGGCCGTACTGGCGATCAGCTCCAGGTCGCGGACCAGGCCGAGAGCGTGCGGGCCGATGAGCACGCCGGCGGCCAAGAAGCCCACGATAGGCACCAGGTGAAGCCGGTAGCAGAGGTAGGTGAGAATAGCGCTCATCGCGAAGAGCACGACCATCTCCCGGAGAAAAGGAATGCCCTGGGCAGCAACGGTAGCTGCGAGTGCGTAGGTTCCGAGAGCACTACTCATAGATACGTGTACACGTGGGCCCGATTGAGGTCAGAATCGCGGTAGTGGAAGGAATGTGACACCGACTGCCCCGGAAGTTGCGCTAACGGTCACCGGCACCGGGGTACAGGATGACCGCCAGCAAGCCAGACACGTCGCAATGACCCTCAACGGGATGCCTCATCGGCAGTTCTCCGTGCACCTTGTAGCGGTTCCGCCGGCCATGGCGCTCGTAGGTCAGGTGTCCAGCGTGCTTGAGGTCGGCGACGATCCGTTGAACTGCCCGCTCGGTGATCCCAACTCGCTGAGCCAGATCTCGCGCTCTAGCCGTCGGCTTCTGGGCAATGGTTATCAGCACGTGAGCGTGGTTGGTGAGAAAGGTCCACTTGCCTTCACTGCTCGACTCCTTGGTGCCTCGCTTGCCTGCCATCTTGCTCGCCGTGTTAGGTTCCGAGCCCGATATGCGCGATATGATTCGTGAACTTACTTGCTCTCATCCCAGGTCTTGGTTTCTATCGCCCTCAAGGGGCTTGTCACTCATCTGGCCGGATTCGGACGCTCGGTTCGGGGCCACTCCTGCCGAGCGACGTGGCCTGGTGAGGTCTTGTCACTGGTCAGACGGGGCTGGCGAATAAAGGCAGCGCGCCTTACTCGCTGCCGATCTGTCTCGAGCACGCGGAGCTTACCGCCCTCGACCCTCACCTCGTCGCCGACGCGAGCGACTCGGCCCAGTCGCTCGAATACGTATCCACCAAGAGTGTAGTGCGAATGGCTCTGCAACGCGAGGCCCAAGCGCTCGTTGATCTCCGATATCGGCACGATCCCGTCGATGCGTACCTCAAGATCGCCGACTTCCTCGAAGCGTAGTTGCTGCGTGTCACGCTCGTCCTGAAATGAGCCTACGATCTCCTCTAGGAGATCCTCGAAGTTCACCAGGCCCGCGGTCCCGCCGAACTCATCGATTACGATCGCTAACTTTGCCCGATCGCTCTGCATCTCACTGAGGAGGTCGCCCACTCGCCTGCTGGCCGGGACGAAGCGCGCTGGCCTCATGGCCGCGCCTATTTCCCTTTCCCCTTCGCGCGCTGCACGCCAGAGGTCCTCTGCGAAGAGAAGTCCCACTACCTGGTCGATCGTGCCGTCGTATACGGGAAGTCGAAGGCACCCCTGGTCCAGCATCACGGCTT
>JBDHKT010000240.1:0-4174 GCA_039586255.1 Gemmatimonadota bacterium
TTATGGCGCGGCTCGCCGGGCTACGCGGGCTCGAGGTGGCTGAGGCCGTCGACCGCTACATGGAGACGCTCGGTCTGGCAGAGTGGGCCGACGCGGTCGTGAGCACACTCTCCCACGGGTACCGGCAACGGGTAGGCCTGCTGGCCGCGTTGCTTGGTGATCCGGAGCTCCTGTTGCTCGACGAGCCTGCCAACGGACTCGATCCCACCTCCATCGGTCTATTGAGGAGCCTGATACGCGGGCTGAAGCGCAGGGGGCGGACCGTCGTCGTCTCCTCGCACAACCTTTGGGAGCTTCAGCGCATCTGCGATGAGGTGCTGATTCTGAGATATGGGCGGCTGCTGGGGCGAAGCTCGCGGGCGGAGCTGGCGGAGCAGCCGGAGATCTGGGTCGTACTGCAGGGGCCGGCGCGAGGGGAGGTGTCGGCGCGGGCTGATGCGGTTTGCCTGGAGCTGGGCGGCGTACGACTCGCCGCCGATGAGGCAGCGTTCACCGATGGGCGATCCGCTCGTGCCTGTGCAGAGCAGGTCGAGATGGTGGGTGGCAGGATCGAGGGCATCGAGCGGCGACCCTTCGACCTGGAGTACCTGTTTCACTCGCTGATGCAGAACGATCGCGGGGACTGCAAAGACCGATGATAAACGTGGCGCGCGCCTCGCGACTGGTCCCGGCGCAGTTCCGATTCGTGGCAGACGATGTCGTCCGCAGTCGACGTGCATACTTCGCTACAGTGCTGGGGACCTATTCCATGATCGAGCTAGTAGCTGCCGTGACTGCGGGGGGTGGGGCGGCGGAAGGCTTCGGCAGCAGGTTCATCCTGATTTCGTTGGTCGTTTCGGCGCCGCTCTGCCGCCCGTGGCTGAGTGAAGACGTCCGCTTCGGCTATGCCGCGCTCTGGCTGCAGAAGCCGGTCGGGGCATTCGAATACTACTTGAGTCGGATTCTGGCTGTCGTAGCCTGGTCCGTCGTGGCAGCACTCGCAGTCGGTCTGGCATCGATGCCGGCGGCGATCGGCGTGGGATCTTTCAGCTACATCGCGCAAACGGTCATTGCCTTGGGTTGGATCCCAACAACCCTGGCCGTTCTCGGCTTCCTGGGTTCGGCACTGGGAGCGCGCAACAGCGGGCTGTTCGCCTACGGCGCGCTCTTCGCCGGCTTCGCGCTACCGGGCTTCCGCGACGCGATATGGCTCGGCCCCGCCTATCGGGTCCTGGAAGTCGTTCTACCCCCTGCCTATTCGGCTTTGCAGGCATACACAGCCCTAAGAGACGACAACATCCTCGCTGCCGCTGCTGAACTCCGACCGCTGCTCCTCTATATGCTCCTCTGTGCCGGCCTGGCGCTCTCCCTCGCCACCCAGGTGCCGAAGCGTCTGTCCCGGGCCGATTAACGAGGGGGAGCGGCGATTGCGTGTGAGAAGGGCGGAGGCTATTATCATCGTTGAAAATGAGACTCAATCAACGAATCAGTCGCCCGCCCACTGCTTTGTGAGCTAGCGCACGCATGGCCGAAGAGAACGCTTCCAATTCTTCACAGATTGTCACCCCCGGGCCCCCCATCGGCTGCGCGATGCTGATGATGGACCTGTTCCGCAGCTACCTTCATCAGGCTCGGTTGCCGGTAACGCATCAGCGTGAAGCGATCGCGATGGCTCTGTTCGAGGCGGAGCGCCATCAATCGGTGGACGACCTGGCGGACCAGCTGCGGGGCCGGGGCGAGCACGTGGGCAAGGCGACGATCTACCGGACGCTGAACCTGCTGGTGGAGGCGGGGCTGGCCCGGGAGCTCGACTTCGGGGAAGGCTTCAAGCGCTACGAGCACCAGGCCGGGGAGACCCAGCACGACTACCTGATCTGCACGAGCTGTGGGAAGGTAGCCCGCTTCCAGCGGGAGGCGATGGACCGGTTGCAGGCGGACATTGCGGCGGAGCTGGGGTTCACCGTGCAGAGCAGGAGGTTGAAGATCTACGGCCTTTGTGACAGCTGTGCGGGAGCGGAAAGCTTTGGGCAGGTGGTGGAATCGCCGGCCTCGGTGGGCGGCGGTCCCGAAACGGGGTAAGCTGTCCATCGGCCACGGCGAGCCGGCCCCGTGGCAGTTCTGATGTCGCCGTCCGACTACCGTATCCGGGCGGCTCTTTTTTTGCATCTTATCCGTCGCGTCAGTCAACGACAGAGGAAGAGATGAAAGAGCACGACCGTCTGATCGATCTGCTGGTGGAACGTTCCTTCCGGATCGGCGATTTCACGCTGCGCAGTGGGAGGAAGAGCCGCTTCTACGTAGACGCGCGGACTACGACGTTGTCGGCGGAGGGCCAGGCGCTCATCGGTGCGCTCGGTCTGCGCGCCCTGGCCGAGGCGGGGCTCGATCCCGAGGCGGTGGGCGGACTGACTATGGGTGCCGACCCGATCGCCTACGCCATAGCCCACCGGAGTTTCCTCGACGGGCGGCCGATCGAGGCGTTCACGGTGCGCAAGGAGGCGAAAGGTCACGGAGCGGGCAAGCAGATCGAGGGTAACCTGGAGGCCGGTCAGAGCGTCGTGGTCATCGAAGACACGATCACGACGGGCGGATCGGCGCTGAAGGCCTGCGATGCGGTGAAGGCGGCCGGCGCCAGGATCCTGGCGGTCCTGGCTCTCGTCGATCGTGAGGAGGGCGGCCGCGAAGCGATCGAAGAGGCCGGGTACGGGGTCGTGAGCCTCGTCAAAGTTTCGGAGCTGCGGGAGCGGGCCGGCGATACCGGCTGACCTGCCTCTGATATCACGGATCGAGTCTATGCTGCGCAGCGTACTGCTCTACCTGAGCGAACAGAAGCGGCTCCAGAGCTTCGTTCTCGGCTCGAAGTTCGCGCGAAAGCGGTCGCGACGCTTCGTGGCCGGCGAAACGTTGGACGAAGCGATCGGTGCAGTTCGCGCTCTGAACGCGCGGGGCATGGACGTGACGCTCGACCACCTGGGCGAGAGCGTGGAGAGCGAGGGCCAGGCGAACAAGGCGACCGACGATTACATCCGGATCCTCGATCGGCTGGCGACAGAGAACGGAGTAACGGCCACAGTCTCGATCAAACCGACTCAGATCGGCCTGGCGATCGATCGTGATCTGTGCCTGACCAACATGCGCCGACTTGCCCAGTCGGCGCACGCGCAAGGCAACTTCGTTCGTATGGATATGGAAGCTTCCTGCTACGTCGATACAACCCTGAGCGTCTTCTACGAATTGTCTGACGAGTTCAAGAACATCGGCGCGGTCATCCAATCGTATCTGAGGCGCAGTGAAGAAGACGTGCGCGAGCTCGCCAGGCGCGGTGCTCCCGTGCGCCTGTGCAAAGGCGCATACAAGGAGCCCGCCGAGGCGGCGTTCCAGAAGAGGCAGGACATCGACGATAGCTACGTTCAGCTTCTGGAGATTCTGATGGACTCGGAAGCGCCGATCGGCATTGCGACACACGACGATCTGATGATCGATGCGGGGAAGCGATTGATGCGGGAACGCCCCGACCGGGAGGCGCCCGTGGAGTTCCAGATGCTGTATGGCGTGCGCCGCGACATGCAGGCGCGGCTGATCGAGGAGGGGTACGGAATGCGGGTATACGTTCCGTACGGGAACGAATGGTATCCCTACTTCATGAGGCGGATGGCGGAGCGGCCCGCCAATCTGCTCTTCGTGCTCCGGGCTATGGGAGGAAAGTAGGCTAACAGGCTGCTGAAAACGGGGATCTCGGAGCGTGGTCGGCGCCGGGGTCTCCCTCGCTTCACCGCGCGCGTGCGCCGCGCGAGTGAGTGGCACCGCCCTTCGTCGCTCACGAGTTACGCTGCGGGGGTCCCCGGCGCCTCTCCTCAGCACACGATGGCGGTGTTTGTCAGCAGCCTGTTAGGGAAGTTCCTGCAGGGCGACCGACTGCATGGCCAACCCGAAGGTCTCACCAAAAGAATGGGCGACCTGATGTGCGACTTCGTCGACGCTGTAGGCCCGTCCGGCTTCGCGTTCGACGGTGGTCATCTGCACTGCGTCGATGCCGCAGGGGACGATCAGATCGAAATCGGAAAGATCGGTACACACGTTCAGCGCGAAGCCGTGGAAGGTGACCCACCGGGTAACGTGCACGCCGATGGAAGCGATCTTTCGGTCCTCCACCCACACTCCCGTGTAGCCCGGCACCCTGCTGCCGGAGACCCCA
>JBDHKT010000241.1:0-4151 GCA_039586255.1 Gemmatimonadota bacterium
CCTGCATCTCGCCGCTCCGATTCTGCCAGCGGCGATTCGTCGCCACCGACAGCGTCGTGACACGGCTCCCCTGCGGCGTGGTGCGGACCTCCGGATCACTGCCCAGATTGCCGACAATGATCGCTTTGTTGACGCTGCGTGACATGGCTCCTCCACTGAGGCGGTTGGCGTCGGTACGGCCAAAACCTGACGCCAGCCAAGATTATACCCGCCCGTCAACTTATTGTCAACGCGTCGCTTGCTGGCCCCAGCTTACAGCAGAATCTACTCGCCGGGGCTCAGGTCGAGGCACATGACACGGGCATCCTCGACCGGCGCTCGGTAGTAGCGCCGCCGCACACCGACAAGCAGGAATCCACGCCGCTCATACAGCTCCTGGGCATCCCGGTTACTGGCGCGCACCTCGAGGTAGATCCGCTCCACCCCTCGCCCCCGGGCCTTCTCGAGCGCCCAGTCGAGCAGGGTGCGGCCGAGGCCGCGGCGGCGCCAACCGGAGGCCACGGCCAGGTTCCCCAGCTCGGCCTCCCGGAGGACGTACCATACCACCGCGTAGCCCACAACGTTCCCGTCGACGGCAGCGACCCAGAGGGAGGCATCATCGCGGCCGAGCAGGTTGGCGAAGCTGGCGCGACTCCAGGGCGTAGAGAAAGCAGTGCACTCGATCTCCATCACCGAATCGAGGTCCGCTTCCTCCATGCGGCGAATGTCCGGCACCATTAGCCGCTCGGCCGTGCTCATCTCCGCTCCTGCTCCTCCGGAACCCGCCAATCACGGACGTAGATCGGCTCCCACTCGCCCGGCTGCGGGACATGCCCCAGCTGCGGGTCAACCGAGCGCAGCCAGAGGAGGCTGGCGGCGCGGGGAACGCCGAGGTGCTCGGGGAGCACGACAGCACCGGCGAGGCCTTCGGCGATCCTCTCCCGGTAGGCGCTCGCCCCCTCGCCGACGAAGGCGGGCTTCAGATCGCGACGGGCCAGCTCGCCGAGGAGGTCGTCGAGCCGCCAGGCGGCAGGGGCCAGCCTCTCCGTGGCGCCCTGCACCGACATCTCGTAGCAGGCAGCGTAGACCTCGCCCCGGCGGGCGTCGAACGCTGCGCAGACGGGACCGCTCACGCCGGTCCCGGCAGCGAGAGCAAGAAGGCTGGAATACGCGAAGAGTGGCGTACCGCGGGCCATCGTCCAGCCTTTCGCCATCGAGGCGGCGATGCGCACGCCGGTGAACGAGCCCGGCCCACTGCCGACGATGAGGGCGGCGATATCTTCGGGGAGCGTCCCCGTGACCTCGAGTGCGTGATCGACCGCAGGCAGCACGCGCTCCGAGTGCGAGCCCTTGATGTTGAAGCTGCACTCGATGGCTAGCCCATCACGCCAGACCGCGACCGAGCCGAGGGACGTAGCGGTCTCGAGCGCGAGCCAGACCTGCGGCTCGTGCCCCTCTCCGGCGCCGCTTCCCCGTTGGCCGCCGGTCTTCACCATCCCACCAGCTCCGGGGCCGAGCCCAGGCGGCTCACCCGGACGACGCGCTGCTCGGGTGCGGGCCCGTAATCGATGTTAACCTCCCAGCGATCCGCCGGCTGCCGGTCCCCGGCGCGATCCGCCCATTCGAGGAGTACCAGGCCCGAACCGCCGAGAAGCTCCTCCCAGCCGAGTGGCTCGATGGAGTCACCGGGCTGCAAACGGAACAGGTCGACGTGATGAACCGAGAAGCTCCTGGGGCTCGCGTAACCCTGGACGAGGACGAAGCTGGGCGAAGGGATGTGACCGGTGATCCCCGCACCCCGGCAGATGGCCCGAGCCAGGACGCTCTTCCCCGCCCCGAGCGGGCCGAGCAGCGCGATCCACAGCGGCGGCTCGACAGTGGCCCCGATATGCTCGCCCCAGCGAACCAACTCGGGTTCGGTAAAGGTGCTGGGGCCCGGGATGCCAATTCGGGAATCCATGATTACTAGACTAATTGAACCATAGAATACTCGAAGTACGATTCGTCGCTATTCTCACTTCGAAGGTCTACTTGGTCCGCGCGTTTCCATCTCCGCCTTGATCTGGAAGATGTGATCCCGCAGCTCGGAAGCCAACTCGAAATCGAGCTCCTCGGCCGCCCGCTCCATCTCGAGCGTGAGACGCTCGACCAGCTTGTCGGGCTCCAGCTCGGGAAGCCCGGCCAGCGTCTCCACCGCTCGGGTTCCGGGGTCGAGGCGCGAGTCGGCGACTGCGGTGGCGCGCCGCACCTCTTCGGGCGATTTGCGTATCGATCGGGGCGTGATCCCGTGCTCAACGTTGTAGCTGTGCTGTATCTCCCGGCGGCGGTTGGTCTCTTCGATACACCGCTGCATGGAACCCGTCACCGCGTCGGCGTACATGACCGCTTTGCCGCGCTCGTTGCGCGCCGCACGACCGATCGTTTGAATCAGGCTCTTGTCGGAGCGCAGGAAGCCCTCTTTGTCCGCGTCCAGGATCGCGACGAGCGAGACTTCCGGCAGATCGAGGCCTTCCCGGAGCAGGTTGATCCCGACGAGCACATCGAAGAGCCCCAGACGCAGGCCACGCAGGATCTCGACGCGCTCGATGGCACCGATATCCGAGTGCATGTACCGAACCCTGATCCCCATCCCCAGCAGGTACTCGGTGAGATCCTCGGCCATTCGCTTCGTCAGCGTGGTGACCAGCACCCGCTCCCCGCGCTCCGCGCACTCACGGATCTCGCCCATCAGGTCGTCCACCTGGCCGCGGACCGGTCTGACCTCTACTGCCGGGTCGAGGAGCCCCGTCGGCCGGATAACCTGCTCGACCACTACGCCGCCGGACCGCTCCAGCTCGTAGTCGCCCGGCGTCGCCGAGACGAAGATCCCCTGCGGGACCAGCGAATCCCATTCCGCGAACTTGAGCGGCCGGTTGTCGAGGGCGCTAGGAAGGCGGAACCCGTAGTCGACCAGCGTCCGCTTGCGAGATCGGTCACCCTCGTACATCCCGCCGATCTGCGGGACCGTGGCGTGCGACTCGTCGACGATGGCCAGGAAGTCCTGGGGGAAGTAATCGATGAGGCAGGCGGGGCGTTCGCCCTCGGCACGGCCCGAGAGGTGGCGCGCGTAGTTCTCGATGCCGGCACAGTACCCGACCTCGCGTAGCATCTCGAGGTCATAGCGGGTCCTCTGCTCGAGGCGCTGCGCCTCGAGCAACCGCGCTGTCCGGCGCAGCTCGGCCAGACGATCATCGAGCTCCGTCCGGATCAACTCGCCGGCCCGTCTGAGCGACTGCTGCCCTATGGCGTAGTGGGTGGCGGGGTAGACAGCGGCACGATCGAGCTCGGCGATAACGTCTCCGGTGAGCGGGTCGATCTTCGTCAGCCGCTCGACCTCGTCGCCCCAGAGCTCGATGCGGACGGCCTGCTCCTCATAGGCAGGGAAGATCTCCACGACGTCGCCGCGCACCCGGAAGGTGCCGCGCCGGAAGTCCAGGTCGTTGCGACCGTACTGGACATCGACCAGAGCCGCGAGTATGTCGTCGCGACGAATCTCCTGGCCGCGCTCGAGGATCACCAGCAGGTCTCGATACTCCGCCGGGTCGCCCAGGCCGTAGATGGCCGAGACCGAAGCCACGACGACGACGTCGCTCCGTTCCATCAAGCTGGAAGTCGCGCGCAGGCGGAGCCGGTCGATGTCCTCGTTGATCGAGGCATCCTTCGCGATGTACGTGTCCGTCTGGGGGACGTAGGCCTCGGGCTGGTAGTAGTCGTAATACGAAATGAAGTACTCGACGGCGTTCGCTGGAAAGAAACCTTTGAGCTCGCCGTAGAGCTGAGCCGCGAGCGTCTTGTTGTGACTCATCACGAGCGTCGGGCGACCCCAACGCGCGATCACGTGTGCCATCGTCAGCGTCTTGCCCGATCCGGTGACCCCCATCAGCGTCTGCCAGCGCTCGCGGCACTCGAGACCGCCGACCAGCTCGTCGATGGCCGGAGGCTGGTCGCCCGTAGGCTCGAAGGGCGAACGCAGATCGAATTGGGCGCGCTGCGCCGTACTACGTCTCAATGACTTCGATGTTGGATGTCAGATATGCGATGTTCGATGTTCGCTACAACATCAGCCTTCGAGGCTATCGAACCAGGCGTCGATCTTGTTATCGGACACATCCTGCTCGCCGGCCTCGTCGGCT
>JBDHKT010000242.1:0-4151 GCA_039586255.1 Gemmatimonadota bacterium
GGCCGCCGCTGTGGTGAACAGTATGTTGTCCAGCGTTATGGAGTCGGGCAGGGTTGTGTGGGTGCTATCGCTGAACAGGCCGAGCAGCACCGGAAAGTCGAACGTTCCAGTCACCGCCGTGCCCGACGCCTGGGCCGCCGCCACCGATGCCTGCAGTCCCCTCAGATGCGCGTTCAGGCCCCTGTAGTCGCCGGCCTGCGCCATCGCCTGGCGGCGCTCCCGGACCTCACGCGCACGGTCCTTCCAGACGCGCTGGAACCGGTAGGCGTTCGGGTCCCGGCTCAGCATCTCGTAGTACGCGGCGGGCGGTCGAACCCCGTTTACCCTGCCGCGCATCTCCACGTCCTGTGCACTCAGATCGGGAGGCGCAGCCGCTGCAGCGACGGCCAGGTATGCCCCGGCTGCCAGCGCTGCTACGATCGATCCTCTCATTACGGTCTCCTCGGTCGCCTTCTGGTTAGAGCGCTACCTACCGCCGTCTGTTAAACGCGCATGAGGCCCCAACGTGCCCGTCTCGAGCACGCTACACTCCAATCGCGTCGTCGGCGGGGCTGGTTTCGGGGCCTGCGGTAGTGGACGGGGAGGTCGCGGGAGGCGAGGGAAACTGCCTTCCTAGTTTACCAAGAGCCCCAGAAAGCGTCAACCGCGGACTGTGCCCCGCGGCCCGTCGCCGCCAGTGCGGCGCCATCGGCGGTATCCCGTGGCCCCACAAGGAGGGGGCCGATTTTTGTGGGAGATGCCTTACATGTGGAAGTCGGTGGCCGGGTAGCCCGACACCGTAAACCTTTGTTTGCCAAGGGGTTGGGTGTAGTGACGTGTCGCGGGTCGATCGCCGGGAACGGCGCGGTGGCCGGGGTGGCCCCCGCCAGGATTGGCTCTACGCCTAGCTTTTCCCTTGACGATTCAAGGGTTTTTGCTGTACAGTAGATCCGGCTTCGGCTTCGCCCATGCCCTTTTCGGTCCACCCATCTCCTGAAAGGAGCACTGTGGTGAACAAGACGGAACTCACTGACAAGCTTGCTGACGCGACAAGCCTCAGCAAGGCCGACGCTGGCCGCGCGGTTGATGCCCTGTTCGACGTAGACAAGGGTATCATCGCGAGCGCGCTGAAGTCGGGCGCGAAGGTCCAGATCACCGGGTTCGGTACGTTCGAGACCCGGAAGCGCGGAGCGCGGATGGGCAGGAACCCGCGCACGGGCGAGCGGATCCAGATTCCGGCATCGGTATCGCCGGCTTTCCGTCCCGGGAAAGGGTTGAAGGACGGGGTGAAGCCGGGCTTCTAGGCTGGACGGCGGGGGAAGGAGGCCTTACGTAGCGGGCCTGCTTCCCCCAACACTTCCCGAATCACTCCCTAAAGACCCGCACGCTGGCGGG
This sequence comes from Gemmatimonadota bacterium, assembly GCA_039586255.1. Lineage (GTDB taxonomy): Bacteria > Gemmatimonadota > Gemmatimonadetes > Palauibacterales > KS3-K002. Next base: position 1,375 of record JBDHKT010000242.1, read on the forward strand.
ACGCCCCCGAATTGTCGCTGTCGCCAGGGCCTTGATCACCTTTTCCGCGACCGAGGCGGCGACTTCCACCGAAGAGTGAGTATCTCTGATCTCGATACGGCCGATTCTGTCGCCGGTAACCGATGCTTCACCAGTGATGGCGCCGACGAGGTCGGCGGGTCTGACGCTGTCGCGGCGGCCGACGGCGAAGTAAAGGCGAGTCCAGGCAGGTAGGGGCGTCGCGGCAGTCGCCGGCTGGCGCTCGCGCAAGAGAGCGGTGGCTGCGGCGGCGAGCTGGGTCGGTGTGAATTCCTCGAGCAGCGGCTCGATCAGAAGGATATACGGCTCGAGGTCGCCGTGTACCGCGGCCTCGCGCAGCTGCTCGAGTGTGGCCTGGGCCGAGCGGAGCGCCTCGGGCGGGGCGACGGCACGCAGTGGGCCGCCCCTTAGCGCCAGGAGCTCGGCCAGGCGGGCGAGGTGGGCGAGCTCGGCGGGCTCCGCGAAGATCACGGTCCGGGCCGCTCCCTCGACGCAGGCCAGCAGGGCGGGAACATCGGGCGGCGTTCCCCAAGCTACCGACAGGTCTGCGGGCTCGCCGTCGCACTGGTCGCTCCAGCCGACGCGGACGCCCGGCGCGCCGGCGCTCTCGGCGATCTGTAGACCGCGCACCTGCAGCTGAGCGGCCAGCGCCCGGGCATGCTCTTCCAGACGGCAGTGGATGCGGCCACCGGTCTCGCTCTTCGCGCCTCTCTCGCTCAGGAGCCGGACGAGGACGGGTAGCCATTCGTGCTGTGGAGCAGCCCAGAATTCGAGGGTGACACCATCCAGCGGGTTGACCTCCGTCGGCAGGTAGGCCAGACGCCTGGCGCGGCGCGCGTGTCGGTCGATCCAGTCTTCGACCTCCTTGGTGATCTCCGACGTGAGGAGGACGCGCTGTGCCTCCTTCGGGACCTGCGCCGTGAGGGTCTCCAGCGCGTCGGCGGCACCGAGCCCCATCATCGCTGAGGCGCCGTCGACGACCAGAGTCGCCAGTCCCTCCAGCTTGATCGCGGAGTGCTCGAGGGCGGCCAGGGTACCGGCGGGGCTGGCGCAGGCGACCTGCGCGCTCAACGTCGACCCAGGCCTAACGACGCCTACCGCCAGGCCTCTCGGCTGCAGCAGGCGGTGCAGCGCGTCTGCGGTTCGGCCGGCGCCGGCGTCGGTGGGGCGCAGTACGAGGGCCTGCGTCCCCGGAGCGGCTGCGTCGAGGCGGGCGGCGAGTCCGAGTCCGTAGGCTAGGGTCTTGCCGCTGCCGGAGGAGGCGATGCCGACGGCGGTCGTCCCCCGGGCGATAACCGGAACGGCCTCCTCTTGCAGCGCCGTGGGCTGTCGGAACCCCAGGCGGCCGAGAAGTTCGATGACGTCGTCGTCCAGCTTGAGCTGCTTGAAGTCACTCATGCCCCCAATCTATCACGCGTGGACCGATTCCGAAGCAGCCGGCTCGGCTTGACGCCCGAGTCGGCGATGACCTATGATCGCCGCCGTTCAACCCGCCTGTTCGGCTGCGCCTGAGGTGCGGGAACTCATACGGAAGGTCTAGCGGGACGTGAGCAAGGCGATTGTCATCGGTACGAGCTCGGGCATTGGACGCGCCCTGGCCAAGCTGCTGGCCGCGAACGGTTACGAGGTAGGGCTTGCGGGCCGGCGCGTGGAGTTGATGGAGGAGCTGTGTCGCGAGATCGGCGCGCCGACCCATCTGAAGGCCATGGACCTCAGTCGGCCGGAGGAGGCCCGGCAGCTGTTGGGTGAACTGATCGAAGAGATGGACGACGTCGAGCTCATCGTGGTCAACTCGGGCGTCGGGCACACGGACCCGCCCTGGGAAATCGAGCATCGGATCATCCAGGTCAACGTCACCGGCTTCGCAGCCGTCGCGAACCGTGCCATGGCCTATTTCATCGAGCGCGGCTCGGGCCATCTGGTCGGCATCTCATCGATCGCCGCACTGCGGGGCCTCAGGGCGGCATACAGCGCCTCGAAGGCGTTCGACTCGACCTATCTTGAAGGCCTGCGCTTGAAGGCCGACAGGCTGGGGCTGGATATCCAGGTCACCGACGTGAAGCCGGGCTTCGTCGACACCGAGATGACAACGGGACGCGAGGACATGTTCTGGGTCGCGACGCCCGAAGAGGCGGCCCGCCAGATCTTCACGGCCATCCGCAAGAAAAAGCGCCACGTCTACGTGACGAGACGGTGGCGCCTGATGGGCTGGCTGATGAAGTCGCTGCCTTACCCTATCGTCTCCCGGATCGTCTCGAGGCCGCGCTAGCGGTACCGACGACGATCACGATGGGGATCGTGTCGGGCTAGCCCTGGAAGGGTGGGGGATGGTCCATGTCGTAGGGCCGTAGCGAGATCACGCCGCCCTGCGGGACTCCGAGGTCGGCCAGCGTGCGGGACTCGTCGAGGACCTCCTTCTCGAAGTACTCGACGTAGTAAGTCGCTGCGTCGATCTCGCCGGTCCCGAGTAGCTGGGGCAGGGCCCTCTCCTTGATCGTGCGTACGGAAGTATCGGGCGCGAACTCCATCTTCTGCTCGCGCCAGTCGTCGGGTACGATAACACGGACCTGAAGCATCTCTCCGGACATCGGCGTCGTCCTTCGGGCTATACGTGGGGGATCGTGTAGAGGAACCTGAGCGTGACGTCGGTGACGTCGAATCCGACGCCGCGGTCGGTCTCGACGTATACGGTCGTGTGCCCGTGTTCTCTGTAGGCCTTGATCTTCGCGATGCCGATGGCGCCGGAATACTCGATCCGG
>JBDHKT010000243.1:0-4108 GCA_039586255.1 Gemmatimonadota bacterium
CGCCGCGCGCCCGGATCTCCGAGACCCGGGACTGTATGTCCTGTGCGACCCGCAGGGCACCTTGCTCATCGCCGTCCGGCAGGATGACGACGAACTCGTCACCGCCGAAGCGGGCCGCGAAGTCGTTGGCGCGTACAGAATCGTTAATGATTTGCGCCACTTCGCGCAATACTCTGTTGCCGGCGGCGTGCCCCAGCCGGTCGTTGACCGGCTTGAAGCGGTCCAGGTCGAGGAAGATCACCACGAACCTGCCGCCCGTTCGCCGCACCCGGGCGGTCTCTTCGCTCAGCCTGCTGCGCAGCATGCGGTACGAATATAGCCCGGTCAGCGCGTCGTAGGCGGCGTCCTTGACCGCCCGCTCGTAGCGTCGCGCCTGGTAGAACGGGCAGATGTCCAGGCGCGCCCTGCTGCGCAACACCGCTGCTGCGAACGCCTCGCAGCCTTCCTCGAACCCGCAGGCGCCGCAGTCCCAGTTCGTCCCGTCGGCGGCGCGGCCGATCTGCTCGGTCAGCAGGATCTCGACCTCCGCCGCCGTCACCGGCCGTCCGTCCCCGGCGGGCTCGAGGGCGGTGGAGAGGTCCACCCTCAGCCGCTGGTCGATCACCGGCTTCTTCGAGCGGGGCACCTCGGCCCGGGCGGCGATCTCGCGCCGCAGGTAGAGCTGGGCCTTCGGGCCCATCACCGGGTGATCCAGGTCCCGCTCGTAGGGCAGCAGGTCGATGAACCCGAGCTGCGCCGCGCCGGCGGAGCGGCTCACCGCCTCGGCGATCGCCGGGACCTCCTTCAGGCCCCGGACCTTGCGGAAGCGCCGCGAGAGCGCCCGCTCTTCCTCGAGGACCGGCAGCGGCATCCCACCCGCAGTCGACAGGTGGCGCTGCCGTCCCAGAATGTCCCGTTCCAGCCGCTGCGGCTGATCGCCCGGGTGGGCCCCCCTCTCGGCGAGCAGCGTCTCGAGCTCGGCGAAGGTGACAGAAGCGGCTATCGGCCGTTCATCCTCTTCGGGCGCCCCGAAGTTGCCGATACCCGAGTAGACGATCTGGACGTCTGCGCCGTGGATCTTGCTCAGGTACCGGGCCTGCGCCACGGCCGGCGTCACCACCGGAGCCAGGTACGGCAGCAGCTCCGGGTACTTCCGCTTCACGTACTCCACCACGATCGGCGAGGTGGAGCGGATGGTCGTCCCGTGGCCGTCGCCGCGCCACAGCCTCAGGTACTCGTGGGCGACCAGCTCGTCGCCCAGGGCCCCCGGGTAGACCGCCCGGAACCCGGCGGCGTGGCAGGCGTTGAGGACCTGCTCCGGCGACACCGAGTGGAAGTGGACGACCGATTCGGTGGCCAGGATCAGCACCGCCGAGCCGCTTTCCAGGTAACGGCGAGCCGCCGCCAGGTCGCCGGACGCGTCGATCGCGTCGTGCCAGCAGGCCGGCAGGCAGAGGCCGCATTCTATGCAGCTGGCCTCAACTATCTGGACGGTGCCTTCCTCGGCCCTGACCGCTTCGACCGGACAAACCCTCACGCACGCCATGCATTCGACGCAACGCGACGGCGCTATCCGGAATGTCAAGCTCATTCTTGAATCCTGGGCAGCCGGACGTAAATCAAATAAGTATTTGATTCGGCGGGGTATTTCATACTAGCTTTCGCGGCGCCCCAATGTCAAGCAGATTGTTGCACGTGAGAAAGCCTACTTTTCCACTGATAATCGCCCTGGCGGCGGCCCTCTCCGGGGGCTGCGCCGACGGCCTGGGGCCCGTCCCCTTCCAGGGGGTCAGCGGCCGCGTCGCCTATCAGAGCGCGCCGCCGGCCGGGACCACCGACTGGGTGCGGCTGGCGGTCTACGTCGAGCTGCCCGAGACCGAGCTGGACCTGCTGAACTTCGTGACGTTCTCCGACACGCTGCGCAGCGCCGGGGAGGGGGGGCCCTACGCCGTCGCCCTGGAGCCCGGCGACTACGCCTTCCTGGTGGTGGTCTGGAAGGAGGCGGGTAACGAGAACCTGCTGACGGCGCTGCGGGCGGCGGGCTGGTACAGCGGCGGCGGTGACCCGTTCGAGATGCCGGCCCCGTTCAGCGTCGTGGCCGAGACCGAGACGGCGGACACCAACCTGTCGGCCGACTTCGACAACATGATGACAATCCAGGAAGTCCTGGATTTCCTGAACCCATGAAATTCCCGCCCGCCCTCGCCGTCGCCATCGCCCTCGCCATAGCCATCGCCGGCTCGCCGGCGGCGGCACAGGAACCGGGCACCATCGCCGGCCGCGTAGTCGACGCCCGGACCGGCGACCCCGTCGCCACGGCGGCGATCCGGGTCCTGGGGACCGTGCTCACGACCTTCGCCGACGATTCGGGCCGCTTCGAGCTGCGGCGCGTGCCGCCCGGTGCGCGGCGCCTGGCGGTGGAGCGGATCGGCTATGCGCCGCGCCAGGTCGACGTCGACGTGGCGGCCGGCGCCCGGTCGACGATAGAGATCGCGCTCGAGCCGCGGGCCGTGGCGGTGGGCGGTGTGGTCGCCACGGCGGCCAAGCGGGAGCTCTCCGCCGGTGACGCGCCGGTCTCGGTGGCGGTCCTCGAGGCCGAGGAGGTCATGCAGCGGACCCCGTCGACGGCGGCCGACGCCGTCGCCTACGCACCCGCCGTCCAGTTCGTCGGCACGCAGGTGAACATCCGCGGCTCGTCGGGCTATTCCCGGGGGACCGGCAGCCGGGTCCTGCTGCTGATGGACGGGGTCCCGGCCAACGCCGGGGACAGCGGCAGCCTCAACTGGGACGTGATCCCGCTGACCGAGATCGAGCGGATCGAGGTCATGAAGACGGCCGGCTCGGCGCTCTACGGGACCAGCGCGCTGGGCGGTGTGATCAACGTGGTCACGGCCGAGCCAACCGCCGAGCCGATCACGCGCCTGCGGCTGCGCGCCGGCTTCTACGACGACCCGCCGCACAGCGAGTGGATCTGGTCGAACCAGACCCGGGTCTACGTCTCCGGCGAAGCGTCCCACGGCCGCCGGCTGGGCCCCTTGAGCCTCTGGCTGCGCGGCGGCTACGGGACCGACGAGGGCTACGAGCAGAACGGCGAGCTCGACCGCACGAACCTGGCGCTCCGGCTCGGGCTGGGCACGGATGCGGATAAGGACCGGCTGGCACTGTTCGGCTCCTGGGCCCGAGAGGACCACGGCGAGGCGCTGACCTGGTGCATGCGCGGCCAGTGCACCGACCCGAACCGGTTGGCCTTCCAGCCGGCCCGGGTCCCGGTAGACGCCCGCGAAGACCGGACGCGCTCCGACAAGGCGCGCGGCTACCTGACCTGGACGCGGGATTGGGGCGACCGGTTCTCGAGCTTCGCCCGAGCCTCGCTCAGCTGGAACGACTGGACGACCAACTTCGCGGCCGACCGGATCGGCGCCGAGACGTTCGTCTGGGGCGGCGAGGCGAAGGGCGACTGGCAGGCGGCGAGCTGGCTGATGCTGACGCTGGGCGGCGAAGGCGCCTACACCGACGTGAACGCCGACCTGTTCGGGCAGCACGAACTCACCGACCTGGCGACCTACCTGCAGGCCGAGGTGGGGCTGACCTCGTGGCTCACCCTGACGGGCGGCCTGCGCGGCGACGTCCGTACGATCGACGGCGGCTCGCTGGGCGACCCGTGGTCTTCGGAGCTGAGCCCGCGGGCCGGGCTGGTCCTGGCGCCCGACGCCCGGACCCGGGTCCGCGCCTCGCTGGGCAGAGGGTTCCGGGCGCCGTCGGCGGCCGAGCTGTTCACCGAGACGGTGGTGGGCGGCTTCCGGGTGGTGCCGAACGACTCCTTGCGGCCCGAGCGCTCGCTGGCCGGCGAGCTGGGTATCCAGCGCTACGTCGCGTCGTGGCTGGCCCTCGACCTGGCCGGCTTCTTCTACGACTTCGAGGACCTGATCGTCGCCGACACCATGCTCGTCGGGACCGGCACCATCGAGATCCAGTTCGACAACATGCCCGAGGCGCGCATAATCGGCTTCGAGGCGATCGCCCGCGTCTCGTTCCTCCACGACCGACTGCTGGGCCAGGCCTCCTATACGTACCTCGACACCGAGGAGAAGGCGACCGGCGAGCCGCTGCCCTACCGGCCCAAGCACCT
>JBDHKT010000244.1:0-4096 GCA_039586255.1 Gemmatimonadota bacterium
CTTCAGTCAGGGTCGTCCACCGTTCGGGCTCGACTACGATCTGCAGCTCAGCGGTGGCCAGGCCGGGGACTTCGTGCAGCGCTGGACGCGGCTGGGCCGGGCGCTGAGCGGCATCGTCGACTTCAACGTGTCCGGCAGCACATCTATAGATGAGGGCTTCCTGCCCGCGCCCGACGCGATCGATGCCACGGGCCGCGCCTCGTTCAAGCAGGGCCGCTTCGAGGACTTCGGGCTGGTGAACGCCCTGGCCGGACAGCTCAAGCTCGACGCGGGTCGGCTGTCCGGCTTCAGCGACCTGGGTGGTCCGTTCGAGATCGAGGGCGGCAACTTCCTGGTGCAGGACTGGAGCTTCGCCGGCACCGACCTGAAGGGTGTCGTCGGCGGCTCGGCCGGGCTGGGCGGCAGCCTCGACCTCGACCTCGACCTCGAGCTGCCGATGGAGACGCTCGAGCGGGCCGGCTTGATCGAAGGCGGCGGCGGCCTGATCGGCAACCTGCTGGGTCGGCTGGCCGGCGGCGACGACGCGATCCAGGTCACCATGGGGATCGGCGGCACGATGTCGAGCCCGGTGCTCGAGCTCGATACCGAGGCGCTCGGGGAAGAGCTGGAACGGCGCTTCGGGGCCGCGGGTCGGAACCTGCTGCAGCAGCTGATCAAGCCGCCGCCCAGGTAGCCCGCGCGCGGGTCGGTCGGGCGCGGTGTGGGACCCTCTCGCTTCCTGACGCGGTGGGGTCGGGCGCGATGGTGGGCCCCTCGCTTCATGACGCGCGGCTCTGTTGCGGGCACGGCGGCTGCGCCGCCGCCGCGCGCCGAATGTCCGCTCGGGACCCACCTTCGCGCCCGCCGGCGACCCTACCGCCCGCCGGCGACCGCCGACCACGCGGTCTTTGGTGAGCTTGCTCACTAGGGGGCCGTGACACCATCTTTCCCGGCCATGAGCAACCCCAGCCTCTGGTCGCGAATACGTGAGGCCCGCCTTGGGCGGGTCGTTCTCGTTTATGGCGGCGCTTCCTGGGTGGTCCTGGAGGCGACCGGCTTCTTCATCGACAACTTCGGTCTGGTGCCGTGGCTGCTGAGCGCCGAGCTGGTGCTGCTCGCCATCGGTGTCGTCGTCCTCACCGCCACGGCGTTGGTTCAGGCGAGCAGGCGTGGGGAGCGGGCCGATGCGGAGCATCCGGCGCCCTGGGAGGTCGATCTCGGGGATCTGACCGAGTCGATGCGTGGTGGGCACTTGCCCTACTTGACCTGGGCGCGGGCTCTGCTAGGCGGTGTAGTGGCGTTCGCGCTCATCTTCCTGGGCGCCGGACTCAACGCGCTGTTTAGCGGCCGGAGTCCAGGGGTGGAAGAGCTTGATCCGCAGCTCGTGGCGGTGGTGCCGTTCCGAGTGACGGGCGGCGATCCGTCGCTCGCCTACCTGGGCGAGGGCATGATGGATCTGCTGGCTGCCAAGCTGTCGGGGGACGTGAACCCCCGGGCCGTCGATCCCCGGCTCGTGCTCGACGCGTGGCGCAGCATGAAAGGTGCGGAGAGCGCGGCGCCCACGCGGTGGGAGGCGCTGGAGCTGGCTCGGTCACTGGGAGCGCGCTACGCACTGGTCGGCTGGGTCGTCGGGACGCCGGTCGGCCTGGTGCTGAACGCCGAGCTCTTGAGTGGCGAGACGCAGGTCCAGGCCGACGTCGAGGGGCCGGCCGACAGCCTGACAGCCCTGGTCGATCGCCTGGCCGCCCAGCTGCTGCTGCGGGAGGCGGGCGAGCAGGGGGAGCGGCTCGCCACGCTCACCAGCACCTCGCTGCCGGCGCTGCATGCGTATCTCAACGGACAGGCCGGGTACCGGCAGGGTCGATATGCGGAGGCGGTTCGTCACTTCGAGCTGGCCCTGGAAGAGGACTCGACCTTCGCGCTGGCGGGACTGGGGCTGGCCTCCTCGGCCTACTGGGCCGTCGGGCTCGGTGGTACTTGGTCGGAGGGGTTGGTGCGAGCCTGGGAGCACCGTGAGCGGCTGAGCGCCCGGGATCGCGGGCTGCTGATGGCGTGGCTGGGTCCGCGCTTCCCGGCGCCGCCGACCTGGGCCGAGCGGCTGCAGGGGTGGGAGCAGGCGATCGAGGAGATGCCGGGGCGCCCGGAGGCTTGGTACGAGGCCGGTGACGTCATCTTCCACTACGGCGCGGTGCTCGATGTCGAATCGCCGCGCCAGCGCGCGCGCGCCTACTTCGAGCGGGTACTGGAGCTCGACTCGACGTTCGTGGCGCCGCTCGGCCACCTGGTCGAGCTCGTCGCTCTGAGCGGTGACACGGCTGCCGTGAGGAATCTCGGCGCCCGTTACTTCGCACTCGATTCGGCGGGCGGCACCGCCGACTATCTACGCTGGCGGGTCGCGTGCGCGCTGGATGACACAGCCCGCATCAACGGGCTGCGAGAGCGCTTCCCGCAGATGAGCGCGTTGAGCCTGCGACGAATCCTGCGCTCGGCGCAGCGCGACCTGCTCGAACTTGGCGCGATCTACGAGGCCGCAGCCGCCTTGGAGGGGAAGACGGAAACGCGCCGGGCACACTGGGGGTCGCTCACCGAGCTGCACGACGCGGCGGCCAACGCGGGACGCCCGAGCGAAGCCCTGCGCATCACGGTCAGTCAGGCCGACCTGCAGCCGGCTCCGCGCATGCACCTGCGGACTCGGGTTCGCGACGCGCTCTACTGGGACGGCGATAGAGAGGCAGGCGCGGCGGCGGTGCGGGAGCTGGCCGCCTATGCGGACGCCCCGCTGGCGAGCGACCCGGAGGAGCGGAAAGCGCAGTTCGAGGATATTTGCGTCGTCGAGCAGTGGCGGCTCTGGAACGGTGAAACAACCCACGCAGGATCTGCCATCCGATGGCTTCTCAGCGCACAGACCCCGGCCGATTCGGATACGACGGTGGTCTACAACCAGGAGTGCGCTGTGCTGTTGCAGGCGCTGCTGGCGAACGCCGAGGATGGCCAGGTGGCGGACTCAGCGCTGAGCCGCCTCGAGTCGTTGGCGCGGGCGGGTCCCGCGAGCCTATTCAATACCGCGTATGTAAACCTCGTGCTGGCGCGATTGCTGGAGGCGCGAGGCGACCGGGTCAGCGCGCTGGCGGCAGTGCGGCGCCTGGGCTACCCGTCGGCACCGTATCTTTCGTCGTACCTAAGGGAAGAAGGCCGCCTCGCCGCGCTCACCGGCGACCGCGACGGGGCAATTCGCGCCTACCGGCACTACCTGGCGTTGCGCGCCGACCCCGAGCCCGTCCTCGCCGCCGACGTCGATGCGGTGCGGGCGGAGATGGAACGACTCGTGGCCGAGGACGCCGGCGCTGCTCGCTGACCCCCATCGGAAGGTCTCTGTGACCAACGTTCGTATATCGCAGCTGTTCGAGGCAGTCGACGCTAAAGACGCCGACGCGTTCGCGTCGTTCCTGACCGAGACCGCCGTGTTCCGCTACGGCAGTCAGCAGGCGGTGCAGGGGAAGGAGGCGATCCGCGGTTACGTCTCCGCCTTCTTCGGATCGATTGAGGCGTTACGTCACCAGGTGATCGACACCTGGGAGCGCGAGGACTCGATGGTCTGCCAGGGAGTAGTCACCTACACGAGAGGGGACGGCAGCGATGTGTCCGTCCCCTTCACCAACATCTTCCGCTTCGAGGGCGATCTGATCCGCGACTATCTCGTCTACATCGACCCCACCCCGCTCGCCGAGTAATCGTAGGGGGTCGGGTCGCCGCAGGGCCGACGGGGGTCCACCTTGGACCTCGCTCCGCGGTCATCGGTCGGCGTGGGGTCCTCTCGCTTCACCGCTCGCGTGCACCGGCGGTGCACGTTGCGCCATCTTGCTCGCTCACGAGTTACGCTCGGAGGCCCCAGCGCCTCCCACGCAGGCTTACGGGTTCAGGTCAGTCAACCCGGGAGCCGCGCGGGAAGTCCGGGAGCCGCGCGGGCGGTCCTCGCGAAGGTGGTGTATCCGTAGCGAGACCGCCCGCCGGCGACCCTACCGCCCGCCGGCGACCTACCAGTTCCGCTCGCCGCTCGAACCTGCCGAACCGTCGTTGGCGCCGGTGCCGCCGAGACCGCCGGGGCCGCCCGTGCCCG
>JBDHKT010000245.1:0-7353 GCA_039586255.1 Gemmatimonadota bacterium
GGGACACACGCTTACGGGCTCGACCCAGCGTCAGGTGCGGTCGGAACGGCCGCTCCTCGCGCGGGAAGCCGAGCCCCGCCAGCGCCTCCTCCAGCGACCCTTGAAGCGACTGCAGCGTCGACTCGAGCTCCACACCGACCCAGACGACCTGCGGCCGGCGAAGCGACGGGAAGGCACCGAACCGAGCGACGGTCATATCGAACGGCGCCACGCCGGCTGCAGCGCCGTCCACGGCGGCGCACACCTCCTGCACCCTCTCTTCCGGCACCTCACCGAGAAACTTGAGGGTGAGGTGGACATTCTGCGGTGGTACCCAGCGAATGGGAAAGCCGGCGTTCCGCATGTCGGCGGCCGCATCTGCCAGCCGCGCCTGCTCGGCGTCGGACGGGACGAGTGCAACGAACGTGCGCATCTAGTAGAGCTCCAAGGCGACGTACCGAAAGCCGGCCAACTGACAGCTCTCTACGACCGCCTCACGGGCACCGACCAGAAGCTCCCCGAGAGAATCGCCGTCGGTGACCAGCACGGCTATCTCACCTTCGGCGCCACCATCCTCCACCCGCGCATCAACCCCAATTTGGAGAAGACCTCGCTCCGCCTCCTTTGAACGGCCGCCTTCTCGTCCGGAGCCGATCTCAGGGCTGGCGCCCGGCGCCTCGTTCAGCGCGCCGCGCCGATAGCCCCCCAGGTCCAGGCAGGCCCGAGAGAACCCTGCATCTCGCAACGCCTCGATGACCTGTGCGCGCAGTCCCGGCTCGACGAGCCCGGTCAGCCCGCCGGCGTCGATCTCGAGCCGCGCTAGTCCACCATGGTGTCGCACCCGGAGGTCCCGCCAAGCACCCAGCGACCGCAGCCGCGTCTCGGCCTCTTCGATCCGTCGCAGGCGGCCGGGCGTGACGGGCGTACCGTAGCTAATGCGACTGGCCAGACAAGGCGAGGCCGGCATGTCCCACGTCGGCAGGCCGGCGCGCTGGGAGAGGGCGCGGATCTCGTCCTTCCGCAACCCCACCTCCTGTAGCGGCGAGCGGACGCCTAACTCCCGCGCCGCGATCAGGCCGGGCCGGTGGTCATCCAGGTCGTCGGCATTGGATCCGTCGAGCACGGCATCGCAGCCGTGCTCGCGGGCAAGCGCCAGTAGCCGGCCGTACAGGTCGGCCTTACAGAAGTAGCAACGGTCCCGCGGGTTAGCGGCGTAGCTCGGATCGTCCAGCTCGTGCGTATCGATCTCGAGGCGCGGCAGGCCGATGGACTCGGCGACGGCCTCCGCGACTTCGTGTTGCGCTTCCGGATAGCTGGGCGAACGGCCGGTAACGGCGAGCACGTGCCTCGGGCCCAACGCATCGAGCGCCGCCTTCGCCAGGTAGGCCGAGTCGACGCCACCGCTGTAGGCGACCAGTACGGAGCCGCACTCTCGCAGCAGGGCGTGCAGAGCCCGTTCTTTCCGTTGCAGGATGTCCCTCTCGGTATCCATGCGCTAGTCGTCGGCGAAGGTCTCGTCGGCGAATACTCAGGATACCGGTCCGTGATTGTCAAGTTGGCGGCCGCGAATCCATCGCCCGATCGAGCCCACGATACTGGATTGCCTCCCCGACGTGTGCCGCCCGGACGATCTCGCTCGCTGCCAGATCGGCTATCGTTCGAGCTATCTTGAGCACCCGGTGGAAGGAGCGCGCCGAGAGGCTGAAGCGACCCATCGCCGCCCGCAACAGGGACAGCGCCGTATCATCCGCCCGGCAGAACGAGCGGACGTCCCGGGCCTCCATCTGACCGTTCGAGAAAACGCCCTCGCGCTTCCTGAAGCGCTCCTCCTGGATGCGACGGGCGCACTCGACGCGGGTCAGTACGTCCTGAGAGGAGTCCTCGTCGCCGGCACCCAGCAGGTCGGGGCACGAAACCGGCGGCACCTCGATATGCAGATCGATTCGGTCGAGTAGTGGGCCCGACACCCTGGCGCGGTAGCGACGGATGATAGCAGGAGTGCAGCGGCATGATCGGCGCGTGTCGCCGAGGAATCCACAGGCGCATGGGTTCATCGCCGCGGCCAGAACGAAGCGAGCCGGATAGGTGAGGGACCGCGAAGCTCGACCGATGGTCACCTCACCGTCCTCCAGCGGCTGCCGCAGCACCTCCAGTACATTGCGGCGGAACTCGGTGAGCTCGTCGAGGAAAAGGACACCGTGGTGGGCGAGCGATGCTTCACCCGGCCGTGGCACGGCTCCGCCGCCGATGAGGCCCGCGTCGCTGATCGTGTGGTGCGGCGCGCGGAACGGCCGCCGACTGACCAGCCCCCGGTCCGGCGCGAGCTGGCCAGCTACCGAGTGGACTCGAGTGACCGCGATGGCCTCCGCCAGACTGAGGCGCGGCAGGATACCGGGTAGCCTGCGGGCCAGCATCGTCTTGCCGCCGCCGGGCGGCCCCACCAACAATATGTTGTGGCCGCCGGCGGCCGCGATCTCGAGGGCACGCTTCGCGTGACCTTGGCCGCGCACATCGGCCAGGTCGAGAGGCGACTCTGCCCGCCGACCCAGCGAGGCGGCCGCATCGAAGCTCATCGACGGAAGCTCCGAGCTTCCGCTCAGGAAGGCGACGACCTCGCCCAGCGAGGTGGCGCCCCGAACATCGAGGTCCTCGATCACCGAGGCCTCAGAGAGGTTGGCGGCGGGGATGACGAAGCCGGCGACGCCCGCCTGCACCACCGCCTGAGCCATCGACAGCGCGCCGCGTATAGGCCTCAAGGCGCCGTCGAGGCCGAGTTCGCCGGCCAGGGCGTAGCGCTCGAACGAGTCGCAGGACAACTGCCCGCTGGCCGCCAGCAGGCCGCAGGCGATCGGCAGGTCGAAGTGACTTCCCTCTTTCTTGACATCGGCCGGAGCCAGGTTGACGGTGATTTTCCTGGGCGGCATCTCGAAACCCGAGTTCTGTAGCGCAGAGAGGACCCGCTCCTTCCCCTCTTTGACCGCGCTCTGCGCGAGCCCCACCGTCGACATCGCCGGCAAACCGGCCGCGACATCCACCTCGACAACGACGATGTATGCGTCGATTCCCAGTATCGCAGCACTGCGGACGAACGCGAGCACCCAGTGACCTCCCCTCTCACACCCTGAGCCCACTGTGTCGGGGCGGGATCAACGGAACATCAACGGCGGGGCAGAGCGCGATCCCGGGCACCCTGCACCGGCACGGGCCCGGGCAAGCCTTGACGCGGCCTGACGCCTGGCGCAACGTGGCGACGACGTCGAAGCCACCCGTCAATGCCCAATCCTGGAGGCCGCGTGGCCAAGTCGCCGAATGCCGGTGAGGCGCTGCTGCTCGAGGACATGTCGTGGCCGGAGGTCGAAGAATACCTGGAGCGTGATCGCAGGCTGATCATCCCTATCGGCACCTGCGAGCAACACGGCAGGCATCTCCCTCTGGGGACCGATTCCCTGCTCGCCGAGCGACTCGCGCATGATTTGTCGGTGGAGTTCGGCGTGCTCGTCGCCCCGACTTTGGCCTACGGCGTGAACGTGGATACCGAGCAGGCTTATGCCGGCACCGCCTCCCTGCGACGTAAGACCCTGCACAGGGCATTGAACGACCTCTTGGCCGCATGGGAGGGGCACGGCTTCGAGGAGTTCATACTGATCACGGCGCACTTCCACGACCCACACCTCGATGCGGTTACCACCGTCGTGACCGAGCACGCCCGGGTACGGGTCTTCGACCTCCAGAGTGTGCGAATCGGACAGTTCCTGGAGAAGCAGCGGCAGCCGGAGCATGCGGGAGAGGCGGAAACGTCGGTGATGATGTACCTCTTCCCCGAGCTGGTTCGGAGCGAGGAGATCCACGACTACCCGCTCGACGCGAAAGAGCTGCGGCGTTACCTTCGTGGCCGGATGCCGAAGCCACCTCCGGGTTGCGAAGGTGCGATCGGTCATCCGTCCGCTGCCAATGCTAAAAAAGGTGAAGAGATCTACGAGTATGTCCTCGAGAAGGTCAGGACGAGGCTGTTTCTGGAGCCCGAGGGCTAGACGCGCCGGCCTCGTCTGCGCCGTCTCGGTCGCGCTACCGCTGCAGCTGGGAGCCGCTGCCCGTCCGGCATCGGGAGACCGGCCNNNGACGTAGTCGACAGCGGCACCTTCACGCTCTATCTCGGGGATGCGCGGATCGGCGAGGAGCGGTTCATCATCCGCCGCGAGCGGGTGGGTTCCGCCGGGTCCGTTTACCGGGCCGGGGCCGAGCTGAACCTGAAGCTCGACGGCAGCACGATGCGTGTCGGTGTGGCGCTCGATGTGATGGCCCCTAGCTGCCGCCCACTGCGCTATGAGGCCGAGATCAACGGCTCCGAGGCGACAACGATCGTCGGCACGCTATCTCGTGACAGGATCAGGCTCCGTGTGCAATCGCCGCGCGGCGATGAGATGAAGGAGTTCCTGGTGCCCGGAGCGGTGGCGTTGCTCGACAAGTACGTAGCGCATCACTACTTCTTCGCGAGCAAGCTGCTGGCGGGAGAGAGCTCCGTCGAGGCGAGCGTTATCGTGCCCCGCGACCGAAACCAGGAGACGGTCCGGGTCGTAGACCAGGGTGTGGAGCCGGTGAGTATCGGCGCCGCCGAACTCGAGCTACGTCATATCACAATCGTCTCACAAACCGGTACAACCCACCATGTGTGGTTGGACGGCGACCGGGTGATGAAGGTCGAAGTCCCCGAGTCTGAGTTCCTCGCCGTCCGTTCCGACAATGGCGGCTCGATCAACTGAAGAGGGGGATCTATGAACTTCGAACCCGGACCCGCAGAGTCCACCGGTGTCGAGGCGACGCCTAATCTCGTACAGCGCGTCATTATGGTGTTTACGGCACCGACCAACCTGGGAGCGGCTCTGCGTCGCTCTTCGCCCTGGTTCTGGACGCTGGCGATCCTGGCCATAATCAGCGCTGTCGTGTACTTCCTTCTCCCGGCGGACCTCCTTCAGAGCACGCTGGAGGCGCAGGCGCGGGCGCGCCCACAGGGTCAGGAGGCGCCCGATCCAGAGGCGATGCTCAGGATGGCGCGGATCTTCGGCCCCATCGGAGCGCTGGTCGGGTCGTTTGTCGCTGCCGCGGTCGTGGCCGGCGTGTTGTACCTCGCCTTCAACGTCATGTTCGGCCAGGACACGACGTACAAGCAGCACCTGAGTGCCACAGCCCACACGTACTGGATAGGCCTTCTGGGCTTTTTCGTCGTGCTGCCGGTTTGGCTCTCCAAGGGCGAGATGACGACCCAGCTGGGACTCGGGCTCCTGCTAACGGAGGCGCCACAGACGTTCGTTGGGTACCTGTTGAACAGCATCACGCTCTTCGGGCTGTGGAGCTCGGCAGCCCTCGGCGCCGTTGAATCGGGCCTCTCCGGCGGACGCATATCCGCCGGTAAGGGCATCGGAACCGTTCTCGCACTCTATTGCGTCTGGGTGTTGTTCAGCGCCGCACGCCAGACGCTGTTCGGCGCCTGACCGATCGGGGCCTGGGCGCCGGCCCAAGCCCAGAACCGGCGACCTGAGGCGGCTGCCGGGGTCTCGGCCCGGGCAGCCGCTTCCGTATGTGTGGCGCCACATCGGATCCCGACCGGCCTCCGGCCGAGCGGCCCGGTCGCCAACGGGCTGAGCGACGGATGCCGCGAAACTCTTGACTGAGAGGCCTCGTACGAGTAAGCAAAAGCGCTGCACACGCCGGTATAGGGTCGGGCGCGGCCCAGTTTGACGGACCGCCCGGACCGGTGCTGTGCAGCAGATAGCCGCTGCCGGGTGCGGAATACGCATCGGTCTACTGCAGCAAGCTGTTTACTGTATTCGAAGAGCCCTAGCTAACCCAAGCGTGGAGTTGGTTATGAAGTGGACAGCGGTCCCGAGCGCGCTTCTCGCGTGCCTCCTAGTAACCGTAACGGGCCTCAACGCCCAGCAGATCACACGGATGACGCTGGAGCAGGCGATCGAGCTGGCAAGGCAGAACAACCCACTGTTCCAGCAGACGATGACCGACTTGGCGCCCGCCCAGTGGGGCGTGAGGGCAGCGAACGCCAACCTGTTCCTGCCCGACGCCAGCCTGTCGTTCTCCACCTCCTGGCAGGACGCCGGCCAAGAGCAGTTCGGCGGCTTCACCAGCGCCCAGCCGTCGGTGCTGATCTCAAACTACTCGTTCCGCCTCTCCTACGTGCTCAACGGCAATACACTGTTCGCGCCGGGGCAGCGCCGAGCCGAGCGGACGGCGGTGGAGCGCAGGATCGACGACGCCGAGCTCCAGCTACGCAACTCGGTGACCAGCTTCTATATCGAGGTCCTGAGGCTGGAGGACCGGGCGGACCAGGCGGAGCGCGAGCTGCGACGCTCGGAGGAGCACCTGCGTCTGGCCGAGGCGCGCGAGGAGGTGGGAGCCGGGACGCGGCTGGAAACGATGCAGGCCGACGTGGCCCGTGGCCAGGCCGAGGTCGCCCAGCTCCAGGCCCGAAACACGGCCCGGGTCGCCAAGCTCCGGCTGATCCAGGCGTTGGGCGTCCAGTTCCCTGCGGACCAGATCGAGCTGGTGAGCGAGTTCGAGGTCTTCGAGCCCATGCTGAATATGGAATCGTGGGTCGCCGAGGCCATGGCGGCTCACCCGACCCTCATTGCGGCTCGGGCCGACCGGGAGGCGGCGAGCTCGAGCGTGAAGGTGGCCAAGGCCTCGTACTTCCCCACCCTCGCGCTGCAAGCCGGCTGGAGCGGCTTCACCCGTGAGGAGACAAACCCGAACTTCTCGATCGCCAACGCGGTTGCCGGCGAACGGAGAAACGCGGAGGGAACGGTCGCCCTCTGTAATACGTTCGCCGAGCTCTACGACGCTTCCACCGGCTCGATTCCACCCGAGTTCGGTAGCTGTTCGGACTTCGCGTTCGACGAGCCGCAGGACTCGATCGACATCGACACCGCGATCAGAAGGCAGAACGACGTCTTCCCGTTCGACTTCGAGAACTCGCCCGTTTCGGTGGGCCTCTCATTCTCGCTGCCGATCTTCACAGGCTTCGACCGTCAGGTTCAGGTCGAGTCGGCGATCGCCCGGCGCAACGACATGGATTACCAGGTGCGCGGCCTGGAGCTGCAGATACGCGCCGACGTCACCGAGGCCGTCCACAACATGGAGACGGCCTATCAGACCGTGCTGCTTCAGGGGGAGAATACGGCGACGGCGCGCGAGGAGATGCGCCTGGCGCAGCAGCGCTACCAGCTGGGTGCCGGCACGTTCCTCGAGTTGCTCGACTCGCAGACGCTGACCGCCCAGGCCGAGGTTGACCAGATCGATGCGGTGTTCAGCTTTTTTCAGTCTCTGACCCAGCTCGAGGCGGCGGTGGGGCGCCCACTCGACCTG
>JBDHKT010000246.1:0-4079 GCA_039586255.1 Gemmatimonadota bacterium
ATGCGGGTAATATGCCCGGCTGCACCGAGGCCATCAAGCAAGCCGCAGAGGCGTCGGATCCTCGTGCCGATGTTCTCCCCCATCATCACAGATGCATCTCCGGTTCCGATCGTTGCGTCCGCCCGGCCGTATTGCCCGCCGACGCCTGAGGCGCCATTCTAAACCCTGAAAATCCCATGATGCAGGCGAGGGCTGGCCCGCCGTCCTGCCGCCGGAAGCACACGCAGCGGGAGGGGAACCCGGCATGGAATTCGAGACACAGGCCCAGAAGGCGTGCTACGAGAAGG
Organism: Gemmatimonadota bacterium; assembly: GCA_039586255.1. Classification (GTDB taxonomy): domain Bacteria; phylum Gemmatimonadota; class Gemmatimonadetes; order Palauibacterales; family KS3-K002. The sequence goes on from JBDHKT010000246.1 coordinate 288, forward strand.
TGGCGCCATGGGTCACCGAGCTCTTCGGCGGCTCGGTGCTACGAAAGCCCGACAAGCCGATCATCGGGGTGATGCACGGCTCGGCCTTCGCACAGGTGGGCATCTTTCCCTGGGGCGATGACGACACGATCATCACGACACGCGCCTACGTGGTGACCGGCACGGAACTCACCCCCGAACTAATGCGCTTCCTGCTGGAAGAAAACGCGGGTATGCGCTTCGGTGCGTTCGGGGTCGATGACGAGGGCGACATTATCTTCGAGCACTCCATCGTCGGCTCGACCTGCGACCAGAAGGAGCTCGAATCCTCGGTCATCCATGTGGCGCGCACCGCAGACGAATACGACGACCAGATCGTCGCCCGCTGGGGCGGGGAGAGGGCGCTCGATCAAATACGGTGAGCAGTAGCCGGTATGCCAGTGGCCGGTAAGCGGTGAGCAGTTCGGGTGTCTGACTCGTCACTACTCACCGCTTAGTCTTTGGGCTCAACTCCAACCGGCTACCGGCGCACTGGCCCACCGGCTACCGTCAACTAGTCCCCCGAATAAGCCGGCTCCAGCTCCAACCTCGACTTCTTGCGCCGGACCAGGACCCGCAGATCGCTGCCCACGTACAGCGCCGACGGCAGGAGCAACAGGGTCAACAGCGTACCGAAGATCAGGCCGAAGGCCACCGACACGGCCATCGGCGCCAGGAACTGCCCCTGCTCGCTGCGCATCAGGATTATCGGCGCCAGGCCGCCCGCCGTGGTGACCGTGGTCAGGACGATCGGCCGGAACCTGGACTTGGCCGCCTGGAATAGCGCCTCACCCACATCGACGCCCTTGGCGATGAGTTTGTTGTAGCGATCTACCAGCACTACCGAGTCGTTGATGATGATCCCGGCGAGCGCGACGATCCCGAGGAACGACAGGATCGATATCGGGATCCCGACGACCGAATGTCCTATCACCGCCCCAATGACGCCGAGCGGGATGAGGCCCATGATCAGCAGGGTCTGAATATACGACTTGAGCAAGAAGAGCAGGATCGTGAACATCGCCACGAACGCCAGGGCCATCGTGTAGGTCATCGAACCGACCATCTTCTGGACCTCTTCCTGCTGCCCGCTGCCGACGGCACGGCTAACACCATCGACCTGCGACAGGACACGCGGCACGACCTCACGGTTGACCTCGGCCAGCACGACGTTCAGATCGTTCTGAGTGTAGTCGAGGTCGGCATAGACCGTGGCGGCACGCATGCCGTCGTCGTGACGGATCCGCCTGATGCCGCGCTCGATCCTGTACTCGGCAACCTCCCTGAACGGCACGTAGTCGCCGGCCGGCGTCCGTACCCTCAGATTCTCGATCTGTGCGATGGAGACTCGATCTTCCTTCGGGAAGCGGACCCAGACCTTTACCTCGTCACGACCCTTCTGCAGCCTCATCACCTCGTCACCGTAGAACCCCTGGCGCAGCTGCGACGTCAGATCGCGCACGGTAAAGCCCAGCGCCTGGCCCTTCGGCAACAGGGTTACAACGAACTCGTTACTGCCCAGCGGCGTGTCGTCGCGAATGTCCTTGACGCCAGCGATCCCACGCAGCTCGTCCTTTAACAGTTCCTTGGCGATGATGAGCTGCTGGTAGTCGCTGCTCTGGAAGCGCACAGAGATCGGCGTGCCGCCGAAGGAGAAGCCGCCGACGATGACGTTCTCGGCCTCGGGCATCGTACCGATAAACTCCGCCAGCCCGTCGGAGAACTCGCCCACCGAGTAATCGCGCACGGCGGCCGACGGTAGCACGAAGAAGACGTTGATCGTGCCGCCGCCCATCCACGACGTGTAGTTCTGGATCGGGCTCTCCTCGCCCACCCCGGGGTGATCCCACTCATCGGCGAAGGCCAGAGACCTGCCGATCAGCTGGGTCCGGATGTCGTCCGCCACGTCGGCCGACGTGCCCGCCGGTACCTCGACCTGGATGCGGGCGTAGGGCGGCTCGATCTGCGGGAAGAACTGGGCCCGTACATGTTGCCCCTGGAACATCCCCGCGATCACCATGATTACGGCTATTATCGCGGCGGAAACGGCCCAACGGTTGCTCAAGCAGAATCTCAGGAACGGGCCATAGACATTCTCCACGAAACCCTGCAGGGCCCCGTTCACCATAGCGCGTACGCCGGAGAGGAACCGGTGTGCGCCGGGACGATTCTCCAGCGCCCGCGAGTGCGACAGGTGCGCCGGCAGGATGATGAACGCCTCGATCAGCGAAAAGGCCAACGCGATGATCATCACGGCGGCAATCTGCCAGACGTATTTGCCCAGCATCCCGTAGAAGTAGAAGTACGGGACGAACGCCACCATCGTCGTGATAACCGAGATCGTCACAGGTTTGATGACGTCTAGTGTGCCGTCGATCGCAGCCTGCACCGGCTTCTTACCATACCTCTCGAACTGCGAGTATATGCTCTCCCAAATGATGATGCCGCCGTCCACCAGAATACCGATCACCATGATGATGCCGAACAGGCTCATCTCGTTGATCGTGATATCCAGCAGCCAGAGGACGAAGAACATCCCCAGCAACGAGAACGGGATGCCCAGCGCCACCCAGAACGAGAGCCGCACGTTGAGGAAGACCCCCAACAGTATCAGCACCAGGGCGAGCCCGATCAACCCGTTCAAAGTCATCAGCGAGAGGCGCTGCTCGAGCTCGTCGGTGTCTCTGATGAACGTGTTAAAGTGGACGAGTCCCGCGTACTTCGCTTCGTACTCCGCCGCCATCCGGTCAACGATCTCCGTGACCTCGATCACGTCCTCGTTGTTGTTGTACATCACGTTGAAGCCGATCGAGGGCCGGCCGTTGTACTCGGCATAGAACACGTTGTCCGGCCACTGCTCGCGGACCGTCGCTATGTCGGCGAGGCGGATGCTCCTCCCGTCGATGGAGCTTACAACCTCGATGCCCTCGAACTCGGAGGCCTCGTACTTCCGGTTGTACGAGCGGATGAGGATCTCCTCCTCATCGGTGAGCACCGAACCGGAGGAGATGTTGAGGTTCGAGTTGCGGATCGCCTGGGAGAGGTCACCGATCGTGAGCTTGTAGCGCCTCAGGTTCTCCGGCGAAACCTCAATGCTGATCTCACGCGGCGGCAGTCCCCACCAGCGGACCTCCGAGATCTCACCCGTCGCCAGCAGGTCGTCGCGGAACTCGTCGACGATCCGCTTCAGTGTTACCAGGTCCTCCGGGCCGTAGATGCTGAGCATCACCGCGCGGTTCCACATTGCCTGCTGGTAGACCACCGGATTTTCGGCGCCGGTCGGGTACGAGTTGATCGAGTTGACGGCGTTCCGGATGTTCTGGAGCGCCTTGTTCATGTCGTACCCTGGGGTGATCTCCACGTTGAGCGAGGCGGAGCCGTCGGAGGACCACGAGTAGACCTTCTGGATCCCCTCGATTCCCCTTAGCGCCTCCTCGATCTTGATGGTTATCCCCTCCTCGACCTCCACCGCCGAGGCACCCGGATAGGGGACGCTGATGGTGACTTCCTCGATCTCGAGCTTCGGGTTGAGCCGTCGCTCGAGGTTGAAGAGGGCGAACACGCCCGCCAGCATAACCGCGAGCATGATCCAGTTGGTCACAACCGAGTGCTTTATGAAGTAATGGATGACGTTTCTCATCGTGCCGTTGCCAGTACTCTGTGGTTAGTGATCGGTGATCACTGATTACCGCGTTCCAATCATCCGCCTGCGGCGACGGCCTCCGCCTCGCCATCCTGCTCCGCCAGCTCCCCGGTCTCAGCCGGATTGAGCTC
>JBDHKT010000247.1:0-4076 GCA_039586255.1 Gemmatimonadota bacterium
CAACGAGGGCCGGCGAATCATCACACGCCGCGAATCGAAGACCGAGCCGCCTAACTACTTCATACGCGACCTCGAGAGCGGTGAGCTCGCCCCCCTCACGCATTTCGTAGACCCGGCGCCCCAGCTCACCGGGATTACGAAGCAGCGGATCCAGTACCAGCGTGCCGACGGACTCGATCTGACCGGAACGCTCTACCTGCCACCCGGCTACCGGGAGGGGACACGGCTGCCCACAGTCATCTGGGCGTACCCGCGTGAGTTCAAGTCGGATGCCGCCGGGCAGGTCCGCGGCTCCGAGTACCGCTTCACCTTCTATCGCGGCTACTCGCACCTCTTCTTCCTCACCCAGGGCTATGCGCTGCTCGACGGTGCCAGCATGCCGGTGGTCGGGGTGGGTGACGTAGAGCCCAACGACTCGTTCCGCGACCAGTTGGTGATGAACGCGCAGGCCGCAGTGGATGCGCTGGTTGAAATGGGCGTGACCGACCCCGACCGGGTGGGCGTCGGCGGTCACTCGTACGGCGCCTTCATGACCGCCAACCTGCTCGCCCACTCCGACATATTCCGGGCGGGCATCGCACGCAGCGGCGCCTACAACCGCACGCTTACACCCTTCGGATTCCAGAATGAGGAACGCACATTCTGGGAGGCGCCCGAGGTCTACTTCGCCATGTCGCCGTTCATGCACGCCCAGAAAGTCGATGAACCCATTCCGCTCTTGCACGGCGAGGCGGACACCAACTCGGGGACCTTCCCGATCCAGTCGCAGCGTTTCTATCACGCCGTCAAAGGACTGGGTGGCACAATCAAGCTCGTCATGTACCCGCACGAGCAGCACGGCTACCGAGGCCGTGAGACGGTGCTCGACGCTCTCTACCAGCAGTTCGCCTGGTTCGATCACTGGGTGAAGAACGCACCACCGCGGGAAGAGACGGCCACGGACGCCTCGGGCATGTAGTCGAGATGAACTTTGAACATCGGACATTGGAAATCGAACATCGAACGCACGCCTGAGGGCTGAACGCCGGACGCCGAACATCGAGCCTTGGGATGCACATCGGTTCGACGTTCGGCGTTCAGTGTTCGATGTTCAACGTTCGGGTGTTACCTCGAAGTTCAATGTTCGCTGTTCGACGTTCAGTGAGCCGTACCGCAACAAGGAGCGAGATTGGAGACAGGTGATCTGCTAAACGAGCTGGCGACCAGGCTCCGCGAGGTCGAGGAGGCCCTCGAGCACGCCGGAGATCGTGCCGCGAGCATCCAGCTAATCGGTTCCATCGCCGAGCTCTACAAAGGCCTGGGTGAGGTGGAGGGTCGCATCGCCGAGCTGAAGGAGAAGCTGCGCGGTCTGGTCGAGGCCAACCAGTGGCTGTCCGACGAAGGTGCTACGCCCATCGCCGGCGTTGCGCCGGCGACGCCTCCGGTCCACAGCGACAGGCTGGGAAGCTCCACCTACAAACAGAAGGGTTGGGACTGTATCGCCGTTGGCGACTACGGCGGTGCCAAGGCGATGCTGAAGCGCGCCCTCGAGCTGGCACCGGATGATCTCGAGGCGCTCTCTACTCTGGGGTGGGCGCAGGCGCTGGCCCACGACTACGACGACGCCTTGATGACGTATCACCGCGTGCTCGCCTCCCAGCCCGATGACGAGCAGGCACGCGTCAACCTCGGCTACATCTGCCTCAAGAAGAAGATCTACGGCGAGGCTGTGGAGCACCTGTCTTCGGCGATTCGGGCCGGGAACGATCGCAAGGCCACGCTCTACGCGCACTACTATCTCGGTTTGGTCTACCTGGCACGCGAGATGTACGGGGACGCTGACAGCTACTGCGAGCAGACCACCGAGCTCGCCCCGGCGATGAGCGAGGCGTATTTCCAGCTCGGGCGCGCACGTTTCCTGGCGGGCCGGAGGGCCGACGCGATCTCCGCCTGGAGGGACGGGATCGCCGCCAACACCTTCAGCCCGTGGGCCAAACGCTGCAGCGATGCCGCGCGAGCGGTGGAGGCCGGCGAAACGCCGCCACTGGATTGAGGGACTCCGCGCTACTCTACCTGCAGGGGGCCGCTGAAGACCGGGGGATCGGGCCGTTCCGCCAAAGTAACAACCAACAAAGCCGCCAGCTCGCCGATCGTCATCATCCCATCCAGATCAATCAGCTCGACATCGTCCTCCGGCTGGTGATACTCGCTGTGGGTGCCCGTGTGGAAGAAGAGGACGGGCCGCCCTCGATAGTAGAAACAGGCCTGGTCGCTGAGCCCCGAACCGCTCGTTCCAAATTCCGGCAAGTCGCTGTCCGCTTCCGTCAGTATGTCGAGCCAGTCCGGCGACGAGCTAAACCCGATCAGACTCAGGCCGTTCTCGCTGAAACGACCGACCATGTCGAAATTCAACATGGCGACGATGTCACCGATCGGCATCGTTGGATTCTCGCAGAAGTAAGTTGAGCCGACCAGCCCCACCTCCTCCGCGCCGTAAGCCTGGACCATGATCGAGCGCCGGCCCTCAGGACCTCCGCCACCTTCCGCCGTCCACTCGGCGAAGCTGCGCGCCAGCTCGAGCAGCAGCGCCGTCCCCGAGGCATTGTCGTCGGCACCGTTTCTCACGAGTGCGGTATCGGCATCCAGCGTCCAGCCTACATGATCGTAGTGGGCGCCCAGCACCAGCCACTCGTCGGCCAGGCTTCCCTCACCCGGTATCACAGCCAATACGTTCTGTGAGACGAACTGCGCAGCGAGCATCTGACCGGCTGAGGTGTTCGGGGATTCAGAAACGAACGGCTCGCCGAACGTCTGCATGTACCCGGCGACTCCGGGCTCGAGTCCGTATTCGATGAACTCATCCCGGATGTACTCCGCCGCCATGAGCTCGTGCTCCGAGCCGGCCGCCCGACCGAACATGCTGTCGTGCGCCAGCACGTTCAGATGCTCGGAGATATTCTCCAGGCTGAGATCCGGCTCGTATGTCAGGTTGGGCGAGGAAGGCGAAGATTCACACGCCACGAGCGCCAGCATCACTATTCCCAGAAATCGTTTCATGGCTCGATTCGCCGGTTACGGGTCATATGCGCAGCGCGGAGAGGGCCGCTCACCAAATATAACACCCCCCATTGCCTCATGAGGGTCCGGCGTCCGAACTTGTCTGTCGCCATCCGACCCAGACCCGACAGCCAAAGAGAGGCTCTGCGATGAAGGCGGCAGTCTTTTGGCAGCACGGCGGCCCCGAGGTCGTCGAGATAGCCGACGTACCCCGACCCGATGTGGGCCCCGGTCAGGTCCTCATCGCCGTGCGCGCCGCGGCGCTGAATCACCTGGACCTTTGGGCCCGACGCGGTCTGCCCGGCCTACGGCTCGAGTTTCCCCACGTCGGCGGCTCCGACATCGCTGGGGTTGTCGAGGAGGTCGGAGACGGGGTCGAGGGACCCACCCCGGGTACTCGCGTGCTGGTGAACCCCAGCCTCTGGTGCGGCCGCTGCGACTGGTGCCTGAAAGGCGAGGAGAGCCTCTGCACGTCCTACAGGATCATCGGCGAGCACGTCCGCGGTGGCTTCGCCGAGTTCGCCGCCGTACCGGCGACCAACGTTCATCCGATCCCCGACCACATGTCGTTCGAGGACGCCGCCGCCGTGCCCCTGGTCTATCAGACCGCCTGGCGCGGTCTGGTGAGCCGCGGCAGGCTCGAGGCCGGCGAATCCGTACTCGTTACCGGCGCCTCGGGCGGCGTCTCCACTGCAGCGATCCAGATCGCCAAGCACATCGGCGCCACCGTCTTCGCCGTCACCGCCGGACCGGAGAAGGCCGCCCGCGTGCGGGAGCTGGGCGCCGACCATGTCATCGACCGTCTCGAGTCCGACTTCTCGAAGGAACTGTGGAAGGCGACCGACAAACGGGGCGTCGACATGGCCTTCGACAGCGTCGGCGAGGCCGTCTGGCCCGACCTGGTTCGCGCACTCGCACGCGGCGGCCGGCTCGTCACCTACGGCGCTACCACCGGACCGGCCGGCCAGGTGGAGATCCGCCTCACTTTCTGGAAACAGCTGCAGATCATCGGGACTACGATGTCGAGCGTGTCCGAGTTC
>JBDHKT010000007.1:0-16383 GCA_039586255.1 Gemmatimonadota bacterium
AGCGTCACGATGCCGTCCGGATCCACACCCAGCTCGGTCAGGTCGGCCGGGTTCATCTGGCACGTCGCTTCCGGCTCGATCGCGTCGAGGGCCTTGGACCTGCGCGTCATCGTCCCGGTATGCCAGTGCTCGAGCAGCCTGCCGGTGGCCAGGATGAAAGGATATTCCTCATCCGGCAGCTCCGCCGCCGGCTGGTAGTCGACGGGAACGAACTTCCCTCGGCCGCTCTCGGTGGGGAAGCCGTCGCCGAACAGTAGCTGCACGCCATCGCTGGTCGCCGGATCGGGGCAGGGCCAGAGCTTGCCGGTAGGCTTGAGGTTGTCGTAAGCGAGGCCCGCGTAGCTCGGCGCCAGTGAGGTGAACTCGGCGAAGATCTCCTCGGCGCTCTCGTAGCTCATCGGATAGCCCATGCGCGTCGCTATCTCGCAGACCAGCTCCCAGTCGAAGCGAGCCTGCCCGGGCGGGTCGATCACCTTCTGCCCCACCTGGACGCGGCGATCCGAGTTCGTATAGGTCCCGTACTTCTCGAAGAAGGATGTCGCGGGAAGGATGACGTCCGCGAACTCGGCCGTCTCGGTGAGGAAGATGTCCTGCACACAGAGGAAATCCAGGTTGGCGAGCGCCTTGCGGACCTTGTTCACGTTGGGGTCCGATAGGAAGGGATTCTCGCCCATCATATACATGCCCTTGACGTCCCCTACCAGGGCACCGTTGATGATCTCGACGACGGTGAGTCCCGGATTCGGGTCGAGCGTCACGCCCCACGCCTCCTCGAACTTCTTCCGAGATTGCGGGCTCGCCACCTTCTGATAGTCCGGGTAGACCATCGGGATCAGACCGGCGTCCGAGGCGCCCTGCACGTTGTTCTGCCCGCGCAACGGGTGCAGGCCCGTTCCCGGCCGACCCACATTCCCGGTGAGCAGGACCAGCGAGATCAGACAGCGGGCGTTGTCGGTGCCGTGTGAGTGCTGAGCGATGCCCATTCCCCAGAAGACCAGAGCGGAGTTGGCACGCGCGAACACGCGCGCGACCTCCCTGATGCGGTCCGCCGGGATGCCGCAGATCTCCTCCGCCATCTCCGGTGTGTACTTCTTCACCAGGTCGCGCAGCCCCTCGAAGCCTTCGGTGAAGTCGCGGATGTAGTCGTGATTGACGAGGTCTTCCTCGATCATCACGTGCATCATCGCGTTGTAGAGTGCTACATCCGATCCTGCCTTTATGTGAAGGAAGTGGTGTGCGTGCCTGGCGATCCCCGTCTCGCGCGAGTCGATCACGATGAGCGTCGTACCGTTGGCTGCGGCGTCCTTGATGAAGGTCGCCGCCACAGGGTGGTTCGCCGTCGTATTGCTGCCCGTCACCACGGCGACGTCGGCGTTGTGCACGTCGGCGAACACGTTTGTGACCGCGCCCGACCCGATCGTCTCGAGCAGGGCGGCCACCGACGAGGCATGACAGAGGCGCGTGCAGTGGTCCACGTTGTTGGTACCGAAGGCGGCACGCACGAGCTTCTGGAACAGGTAGGCCTCCTCGTTGCTGCACTTCGCCGAGCCGAACCCGGCCAGCGCCGAGGGACCGTCCTTCTCCTTGATCTCCCTTAGGCGCGTGGCGGCCAACTCCAGGGCCTCTTCCCATGTCGCCTCGCGGAAGGCCGGCATCACCTCGTCGTAGTCCACCAAGCCGCCCGGCTTCTTGCGCCGCTCGCCCTTCACGGCGGAGGAGAGTGGGCCCTTCGGATAGAAGTCGTCCTTACGTACGAGCGGGACCGTCAGTCGGTGCGGATGCATCGCGTAGTCGAAACCGTAGCGTCCCTTTACGCAGAGGCGCGAGTCGCTGGCAGGACTTTCCCGCCCTTCGGCGAACACGACGGCGTTGGCGTCTCTGTCCACGTGATAAGTGATGGCGCAGCCGACGCCACAGTACGGACAGACCGATTCGACGCTATCCAGGTCTTCCCGCGGTTGGATCGGCACCATGAGCTTCTTGTTGGTCAGCGCCCCGGTGGGGCAGACTGCGGCGCACTCGCCGCACGCGACACACGTACTGTCGCCCATCGGTACGTTCAGGTCGAAAGAGATCCGCGACCCGTAACCCTTTCCGGTGCGTCCGATGACGTGGTTGTGCTGGACCTCGTCGCAGGCGCGGATGCAGCGGTCACAGAGGATGCAGGCGGCGTGATCCACGTCGATGACAGGTGACGACAGATCCTGGGTCCGCCCGTCGCCGGCGGGCAGCGCGATCGCCGACCGCTCGATGCCGTATTCCCGGGCGAGCTCGAGGAGCGAATCGTCCCCGGTCTTCTGCTCGCGCAGCGATTCCGCTGCATAATCGGACATCAGAAGCTCGGTGAGCGTCCTGCGGCAGCGCTCCACTTTCTCGGAGCTCGTCTGCACGTTCATGCCGTCGGTCGCTTCGCGCACGCACGACGCTGCTAGAACGCGCTCACCGACGTCGACGACGCAGATACGGCAGACGCCCACCGGCCGTAGGCGCGGGTCATGGCAGAGAGCCGGGATCTCGATTCCCAGCTCTCTGGCCGCGTCCCATATCGTCGTGCCTGCCGGTACGGTGACGTCGCGGCCGTCGATCGTCAGGCTTATGGTCTGAGTGGTTTCCGCCTTCTTGATCATCGCTCTCCTCGCCGCTCACCGGTCGTGCGACTTCGCCAGGCAGGCGTCCAGTTCGTCGCCCCAGTACTTCAACGCAGAGCTAATGGGTCCGAGTGCCACCTGGCCCAGCCCGCAGATAGAGGTCTCGGCCAGCGTCTCTTCGAGAGTCGGGAGAAGGTCGCGAAGTGCACCATCTCCCACCCCGGCCAGTATGCTCTCCAGCATGGCGACGACCTTCTCCGTTCCGGTACGGCACGGCACGCACTTGCCACACGACTCGTTACGGAAGAAACGCGTGACGTTCGTCGCGGTTTCGATCATGTCGGTGCCCTCGGCGATGACGACCAGAGCGGCGGCGCCGAGCATGCTACCGGCGTTGGCGATCGTCTCGAAGTCGATCTCCGTATCGGCTTTGTCTGCCGGCAAGAAGTTCGAGCTGGCTCCGCCCGGCGCGAATGCCTTGAGTGCCCTGCCGTCTCTTACTCCGCCGGCCCGACCGATCAGCTCCGCCACCGTCTTCCCCAAACGGATCTCGAAGACCCCCGGGTTCTCCACGTGACCCGAGACGCCGATGAACTTGAGGCCGGAGTGGCCTCGGACACCCTGCGCTTTCCACCAGTCGGCGCCGTTCTTCAAAATGACCGGGACCAGGGCGAGCGTCTCGACGTTGTTGACCACCGTGGGCCGGCCCCACAGTCCCTTCTGGCCCGGATAGGGAGGCTTGTTGCGCGGCTCGCCTCGCCGGTCCTCCAGCGCCTCGAGCAGCGCGGTCTCCTCGCCGAGGATGTAACCGCCGGGCGAAACAAAGATTTCGATGTCGAAGTGCTGACCCAGTACCCCGCGCGCCCGCGCGTCATCGAGTGCCAGCTGCATCGCCCTCCGCTCCGGCTCGTACTCGTTACGCACGTAGACGCATCCCTGCTTCGCCCCGGTAACCAGAGCGGCGAGACACATCCCCTCGATCACGAGATGGGGCAGCTCTTCGTGGATCACTCGATCCTTGAACGCGCCCGGCTCACTCTCGTCTGCGTTGCAGATGACGTACTTGGGTGTGGCCGTCTCCTTGCGCACTAGATCCCACTTGACGCCCGTCGGGAAGCCGGCACCGCCCATCCCGCGCAGGCCCGCCTCACTTAACGTTTCGATGATCTCGTCGGCCGCTGCGTCTGTGTCGCTTCGCCCCCGGAAATCGCTGTAGACCGAGTACTTTTGTCCACTTTCGCCGCAGTAGTCGATGCGCCAGCGACGCGTGTGCACGCTACGCGCTGGCGGCAGCCTCTCAGGTGCGCGCGCGTAGTACGCCAGCTCCTCAGGACTGACGCGGCCAACCGGAACGTCGTTCACCAGGGCGGCTGGTGCAAACTCACAGCGACCCAGGCAGGAAACTTCATGGACGTCCACACTGTCGTCGCCATCCAGCAGCGCTCTCACCCTGGCGCAATAATCGCGACCCTCCAGCAGATGGCACGAAAGGTCGCGGCACACAGCGACCTCCGTCGTCGCTTGCGGCGAGGTACGGAAATGCGTGTAGAAGGAGACGACCTCCTCGATGCGGTAGAGAGGAACGCGTAGGCGCTCGGCCAGCGCGCCGAGGTCGTCCGGGTCGAGGTAGCCGCGCTCCCTCTGCAGCCGGTACAGCTCAGCGATTAGTCCCATTGCTCGTGTCCCCTTGCGATCAGGGATCAGCTCGGAGCGGCGCTTGCCGCTGCCCCTTCCAGCGGGTCGACCACGGCGACGACTCGGTGACCCGGCTTGGGCTCGGGCGGATCCTTCACCGTGAAAATGGTCAGGCGACCATCCCCGCCGATAAGGAATAAGGGGACCGGATCACGGTAGCGTTCCATGAATGTTTGGTAATCGAAGGCTTCCGTCAAATTCGTCGTCTTCACATCGGCGCCGGAGTCGAACCGGGCCGTCATCTGCCAGTAGGAAGCGCTCGGGTCGAACAGGAAGCGGCCGCGCAGGTGCTGCGAAACGACCTGCTTAGTTGAGGCAGTTAACTGCTCCGGCGGCAGCTGGTAGACCCCGTTATCGCCGAAGACCTCGCTGAAATGGAGCGCAGTCAGCGAGTTGACCTCGTCGTTGGATGTCAGCGCCAGCAGGCGGCCGATACCCTCGAGCTCGATGTTGTCCAGCGTACCCTCGGTCAGGGCGCTGCCGTAGTAAACGGGCAGGCCCGCCATCCTGGCTTCCGCGACGTTCACGTAGTTGGTGTCGACCAGGCGGACAGGGATCCCCTCGTCCTTGAGCTCGCTGGCTATCTCGCGCGCCCACGGGTGTGCGCCGACGATCAGCACGCCCTGCGGGTCGGCCTGGGCGACGCCGAGCCAGCGGGCTACCGGCCTGGCGGTCAGACCGTAGATGGCCACCGTGCCGATGATCACCATAAAGGTGATCGCCACCAACCGGTCGGCACCTGCATAGCCGGCCTCGGCGAGCTCTAGGGCGAAGATCGACGAGACCGCGGCCGCCACGATCCCGCGCGGCGCGATCCACGATAGTAAAGCGCGCTCCCGCCAGTTGAATTCCGACCTGAAGGAGGAGAGCGCAACTGCGGCGGGGCGCACCACGAGTATGAGTGCCGCGAAAAAGGCCAGTTCCCGTAGCCCGATCAGCCCCAGATCCTCCGTCTGCAGACGCGCCGCCAGCAGGATGAACAGACCCGAGATCAGCAGGACCCGCAGGTTCTCCTTGAACTCGAGTATGTGCCCTACTCCGACGACCTTCTGGTTGGCGACGGCCACGCCCATCAGCGTGGCGGTCAGCAATCCCGTCTCGGGTTGCAGAATGTTCGAGACCGCGAACGTCGCCACGACCACCGTCAGCGCCAACGGGCTCTCAAGAAACTCCGGGACCCATTGACGATGCATGAGCAGCACCAGAAACCCAGCCCCCAAAGCAGCCAGCACCCCGGCGATAGTGATGGTCTTGAGTAGAGCCAGGGCGACCGCCGTCGCAGCAGCATCCACACCACCTGCCAACAGCGCCTCGAACACGAGCACTGCAAGGACGGCTCCGATGGGATCGATGAGGATGCCTTCCCACTTCAGTGTCGACCCTACCTGATGCACCGGCCGCACGTGGCGCAGTAACGGCACGATGACCGTCGGGCCGGTCACCACCAGGATCGCGCCGAGCAACACCGCCGGCTGTAGGTCGAGGCCGATTATGTAGTACGCCGCCGCCGCGCCCAGCACCCACGTCAGCAGGGCGCCCACCGTCACAAGGTTGCGGACTACACGGCCGATTCCACCCAATTCCTTCAGCCGAAGGCTCATGCCCCCCTCGAACAGGATGATCGCAACCGAGATCGAGACGATGGGGAAGAGCAACTCACCGAAGATCGCATCGGGGTCGAGAAAACCGGTGATCGGGCCGGCCACAAAGCCGAAGATCAGCAGCAAGAGGATCGACGGCAGGTGGATGCGCCACGCCAACCACACGGCGGCGATCCCCAGCGTGACGATGCCGGCCAGGGCAATCAGTAGTTGCTGGCTCAATGTTCCAGCGCTCTCCCTGATTAATGGGACAGCTAGTGTTCGGCCACAGTGGTCATGAAACGTGGCTGGGGTCGGCCGAGGGATCCTCGGAGCGGACATTTGGAGCGCCCCGGCCCGTCCTCGATCGCGGCCTGCCGCCGCGCGACATGAAGCGAAAGGATCCCTCGGCCGGCCCCAGCGTCCCCTGTTCACGCGTCATCATCACTGTGGCCGAACACTAGCGTACGGCTTCGCTCCGCCGCCCGTCAAGGTGACCGGCGCGCTTGAGTGTGGTGAGAAACGCCGCCGGACTTCCTAGTCGAGTCCGGCGGCGTAAACGTTTTCGGGCACCCTGCGGGGCGGGACTAGTCGTACCAGGGGGCGTCTTTTGTCTTGGGAACGCTGTCCGCCTCCAGCGTATCCGCTACGGCCCCCGCGCTGTCGGGAGCGGCGCGCTCCGGCGGTTCCGCGTAGAGGTCGGGCGGCAGGACCCGCGCGATCTGGGGGTCCTCGAGGAACGGCTGATAACGCGAGAGGCTCAGCGTGATCCGGTCACCCTCGTCGACGAGCAGGGCGATCTCGGCCACCCGCTTCTTGAACGTCACGAGCGTGGCCCCGGCGGGTGTCACGACGGTGAGCAGTAGTCGATCCTGTTCCAGCTGCTTGGCGGTGACGCCCACGTCGAGCGACTCGCGCCGCCCAGCTATCGAATCCGGCAGGCGGCTGCCCAGGAAAGCCCGGCCCACAAGGGCCAGCACGATGCCGAGGACGAACCCGACCAGGAATGTGGCTAACGTACGACGATTAGGCATGCCTATCCCTTCCTTCGTGGTTGGCGCCGCGGAGGCGCCGTCCCATATAAGTTCGTCTCAAAGCGCCGGATACTCAACCGCCGCGGACCCGCTTGCGCGAAACGATCTTGCAGACGACGTTTGCCACCGAGTTACTCCCTTACTGTGCCGGCCCGTGCCGGGCCTCTCTGACGGCGCGGAGCCGGCCAAAACGGAATCAACAAACCCTCGCCTGCCGTGGCGTCAAGTGAGCAAGACATTCGCGACCGGAGCGCTGATCGCGAATCGATAGCGTGGCACACACGTACGATCCGCGACGTGCTCCGGCAGCTTGGTTCCGGTGCCGATGGACTGAGCGCTGTCGAGGCCGCGGCGCGGCTTGAAGATTACGGCCCGAACGCGCTGCAGGTCGCACGTCCGATTTCTCCCTGGAAGATCCTCCTAGAGCAGCTGAAGAGCCTGGTCATCCTGCTACTCTTCGCCGCGGCCGCCGTGGCGCTGGCGATCGGCGATCTTCTCGAGGCGGCTGCGATCCTGGTCGTGCTGGTGGTCAATACCGCAGTGGGCTTCTGGACGGAATGGCGGGCGCGGCTGGCGATGGATGCGTTGCGTCGGCTGCAGGTACAGGAGGCGGTGGCGCTACGTGACGGCCAGGAACAGCGGGTAGATGCCCGGCTACTGGTTCCGGGCGACGTGATCGTCCTGGAACCGGGTGCGGCGATTCCAGCAGATGCGAGGGTGGTGTCGGCCACGGAGCTGGGCTTAAACGAAGCGCCGCTGACAGGGGAATCGCTACCGGTTGCCAAGAACCCGGATGCGGTCGTCGAGGAGGACGGGGAAGAGGTGCCTCTGGCCGAACGGGCCTCGATGGTCTACAAGGGCACGCTCGTCACAACCGGCTCGGCACGGGCCGTTGTCGTCGCTACAGGGGCGGCCACCGAGATCGGGCTTCTCAGCAAGCTCGTCCAGGAGACCGAGGCCGGCGAAACGCCGCTCGAGCGCCGCCTCGACTCACTGGGCCGGCGGCTCGTCTGGTTGACCCTGAGCGTCGCCGCGCTGGTCACGGGGCTGGGCCTTATCCGTGGTGAAGAGCTCTGGCTCATGGTCGAGACGGGTATCGCGCTGGCGATCGCCGCGGTCCCCGAAGGACTACCTGTGGTGGCGACGATCACCCTGGCCGTCGGGGTGCGGCGCATGGCGCGGCGCAGGGCTCTGGTTCGCCGCCTGACCGCGGTCGAGACGCTGGGCTCGGCGACCGTGATCTGCACCGACAAGACGGGCACGCTCACGGCCGGCGAGATGACCGTGACTGCCCTCGCTGTAGGAGGGAAGCAGCTCGAGGTAACCGGTGCGGGCTACGAACCTGTGGGAGAGTTACGGGCGGACGGCGCGGTTGTCAGCCCCGCCAAGGTGGCCGGCGCCGAGTTGGCCCTGCGGATCGGTGCGCTGGCCAACCGGGCGACCGTCAGAAAAACCTATGAGGGTTGGGCGGTAACGGGCGATCCCACTGAGGCCGCGCTTCTCGTCCTGGCTCGGAAAGCGGGGCTGAAGCGGGAGGATCTGCAGGCGGAGTACCCGGAGGTGGCCGAGCTCCCGTTCTCCAGCGAGCGGCAGCTGATGGCGACCTTCCACCGCTCTCCGGACGGCAGGAGCATTGCCTGCATCAAGGGTGGGCCGCGCCGCATCGTGGAGGAGTCGAGCGCCGCACTCACCGGCGCCGGCGTCGTCCCGCTTGACGATGCGGCGCGTGCCGCTCTTCTCGACGATAACCGCGGGCTCGCCGCCCGCGGACTGCGTGTTTTGGCGCTCGCCTACCGGGAGCTCGATGAAGATGAGAGCCCAGGCCCAGAGGCCGTGCACGACCTGATCTTCGTCGGCTTCGCCGGAATACAGGATCCACCTGCCGAGGGGGTGCGGGAGACCATTGCCCGCTTCCACAACGCAGGCGTCCGCACTGTGATGATCACCGGTGACCAGGCCATTACCGCCGAGGCCGTCGGGCGTGATCTTGGACTGCTGCGCGACGGCGACGAGACCGTCCGCGGGCGCGAGCTGTCCAGGCTCTCGGAGGTGGAGCTCGCCGAGCGCGTTGACCGCGTGGCTGCGTTCAGCCGCGTGAGTCCCGAGCAGAAGCTCCGAATCGTCGAGGCGCTTCAGGGCCGGGGCGATATCGTCGGAATGCTGGGCGACGGGGTGAACGACGCCGCGGCACTGAAGAAAGCGGACATCGGAGTCGCGATGGGCCTGCGCGGCACGGATGTCGCCAAGGAGACGGCCGATGTAGTACTCCAAGATGATCGCTTCGAGACCATCGGCGTAGCCGTCGAGCACGGGCGAGTCATCTACGACAACATCCGCAAGTTCATCTTCTACCTGTTTTCGTGTAACCTCTCCGAGGTCGCCACGCTTCTCGTAACAGGCCTGGCGGGCATGCCGCTCCCGCTCTTGCCGCTGCAGATCCTCTGGCTCAACCTCGTCACCGATGTGTTCCCGGCGCTGGCCCTCGCCATGGAGCCGCCCGAGCCCGATGTGATGGGGCGGCCGCCGCGGGACCCGAAGTCCGCGATCCTCTCGCCCTGGTTCCTGTCGAGCGTCGTCACCTTTTCGTTGCTGATCACTTCGGCGACGCTCGGTGTTTTCATCTGGGCGCTGGAGTTCAGGGGGACGGAGCTGTCGCACGCCGTTACACTCGCGTTCATGACCTTGGCACTCGCGCAGCTCTTCCATGTCTTCAACGCACGCAGCGCGAAGCCGGTCGTGTTCGGCCGTCGGCTGTTCCGCAACCGCTGGGTCTGGGGTGCTCTCGCGCTGACTATCGGCCTGCAGTTGGCCACCGTATACAACCCGTTTCTGTCGCGGGTGCTTCGCACCCATTCGCTGAGTCTGCAGGACTGGCTCGTCGTGCTCGCGGCATCGCTCATGCCGCTGGTGATCGGGCAGATGTTGAAGCCCATCTCGATGGGAAGTTCGCGGAAACGGGTGCCGGCTACGGTGCGCGCCTGAGGGTACTAGTGCCGTTCCAGCGTGCGGCAAGTGACCGTCTCGAGAATCGTTAGCGGTGGCGTGGCTAGTTGGAACGGCACTAGTTTGCGGCCATGTTCAGGGAGCTGGTTTACTCGCTCGGTCCGCTGAGCGCCTGGGTGTTCTTTGGCGTTTGCCTGCTGGCGATCCTCTTCACCGGCGCCCGCCTGTCTCGCTACGGCGACGTGATATCGACCCGCACCGGCCTCGGCCGGGTCTGGGTAGGCCTCATTCTGCTGGCCGGCGTAAGTTCGGCGCCCGAACTGGTGACTGGGCTGAGCGCGATCCTGGTGGTGGGGGAGCCCGACCTGGCCGTCGGCGCCGCGCTGGGCAGCTGCGTCTACAACCTGATGATCATCGCCGTCCTCGACTTCATCTATCAGCCGGGGACGATCTACAGAGGGATCCGTCACGGACACAGCCTTTCCGCCGGGTTCGGCGTGATTCTCCTGGGCGCCGCGGCCAGCGCGATCTTTTTGCACGGGCAGGTCGGGCTGGCACTGGGGCCGATCGGGCCGTACACGATCGCTGCGCCGGTGATCTACCTGCTCGCCATGCGCAGCGTCTTCTTCTTCGAGCGTGATGAGAACCGGGTCGCCGTTGCAGCCGAATTGGCCGAGGCCGGCGGAGCGCGGGCCAAGATGGCCTCGCTGACTATGGGGCGCATCTGGTTACTCTTCGCCCTCAATGCCCTCGTGCTGGTCGTGGCGGCGACCGCGTTGCCTGTGATCGGCGAGGCGCTTGCCGTGACGATGGGGTGGGAGGAGACGTTTGTCGGCACGATCTTCCTAGCTCTCGTCACCTCCGTGCCCGAAGTCGTGATCTCGATCGAGGCCGTTCGGATCGGAGCGGTAGACCTCGCCATCGGTGGCATCCTGGGCAGCAATCTGTTTGACCTGCTGATTCTCGCCATCGAGGACCTGGCCTACGTCGACGGACCGCTTCTGGGTGCGGTCGGCAGCGAGCACATCCTGACCGCCATCGCCGCCCTGACGATGACGGGGATCGCCATCGTCGGCCTCTGCTCGCGTCCCACGGCCAAGGTCTTCCGGGGGGTGGGCTGGGCGAGCCTCGGGCTGCTCACCGTAGGTTTGTTCAGCGCCATGGTCCTCTACCTGCTGGGTGCAAATACGTAGCAATCGCAATGAAAGCAGCCGTCTTGCATAGAACCGGCCGCCCGGGCGTCCTCCAGGTTTCGGACGTGCCCGAGCCGGTGCCGGGCCCTGGCGAGGTGCGCGTTCACCTGGGCTACAGCGGGATCAATTACGCCGAGGTCCTCTCGAGGAAGGGCCTGTACTCCTGGGCGCCGAAGCGTCCCTACATCCTGGGGATGGAAGGTGCGGGAGTGATCGATGGAGTCGGCGACGGCGTAGATCCGGCACAGCTCGGTCGCGAGGTGATGGTGGGCACCCAGTACGGCTGCTATGCGGAGAAGGTGGTCGTTCCCGCAGAGCGAGCGATCCCGGCCATCGGGTCCTTCACGACGGAGGAAAACGCGGCTTTCCCCGTGAACTACATGACCGCCTGGGTCGCGCTGGCCGAGTTGGCGCGTGTCGCTGCCGGCGCGAAGGTGCTCGTCACGGCGGCGGCCGGTGGTGTGGGGACGGCAGCGGTACAGTTGGCGGCCAGGCTCGGTTGCGAGGTTTACGGCCTTGTCGGCTCCCGAGAAAAACTGGACCTGGTACGCTCTCTCGGCGCTCGTGAGGCGCTGAGCTATCGGGATTCTGATTGTTTCGAGCGCCTACGTGCCCTTAGCGGCGGCGTGGACGTTGTATTGGAGACCGTGGGTGGGCGGGTCTACCGGGAGTCGCAGAGTCTCCTGAACCCGTTCGGGCGAATAGTAGTGGCCGGCTTCGCGGGCCTCGACCTGAAGAGGTGGAACCCGCTGTCCTGGTGGCGCACCTGGCGCGACCTCCCGCGAGCCAAGGTCGGCCAGATGGCCGAGGCCTCCACAGGTGTGATGGCCACGCATCTCGGCTACTTGCTGAGCGAGCCTGCCAGATTGCAGGCGATCTTCGAGCGGCTGCGGGCCTTCGTTTCCGATAAGGGCATCAAGCCGGTAATCGGCAAGGTCTTCCCCTTCGAGGACGTCGCCGAGGCGCATGCGTTCGTCGAATCCAGAAGGAGCGTGGGGAAGGTGCTACTGAGGCATGGGCGAACTTCCGACTGATGGGCCGGGGGTCGGAGCCGGGGGACCGCTCGCTCCGGTCGACCCGGCAGTCGGGGTCGGTACTTGCCGCGAGGACATCGAGCAGCTCACCCGCAGACTTGGCCCGAGGATCGGAGCCCGCGCTCACGGGTGACCGTGAGCGCGGGGGGAGGCCGGAGCGAGACGACCCGCCCCGACGCCCCTACTCACTCGGGCCCAGGATCACCGCGTTCAGCAACAGCCGGTTCGCTCCGCGCCAGAATGCCCTGAAGTTGATGTCTTCGGCGAAGGCGATAACGCGGCCACCACCCACGTTCTGCTCGTAGGCGAACACCGCGCCGCCCAGACGCTCCAGTGTCTCCGGCCAGGCGTGACCGGCAATCTTCGGGCCGTACGTCGCGATGACCGTCCTGCTCGATGAGGGCGGTCCCTCGGGCGGCAGGTAGATGCGGTTCGAGTTTACCAGAACCGGCAGCTCCATGTCCTCGAAGCCGGCCGACATCCAGTGGTGCTCGTTCAAGTTGGCCGTGAAGATCGCGCCGGGGACGCTGAACCGCTGCGCATCCTCGTTCTCCTCCAGGTCGTACCAGGAACGCAGGTCGATGAGCTCCAGGTCGCGGGCGAAGTCGGTGGCCGAGGCCAGGGTAACCAGCGTGCCGCCGTCCCTGATCCACTGCGTTAAACGTTCGACGCCGGAGTCGCCGAGCTCGCGCCGCAGCGCCTCCCCGGAAACCGAAGGCACGATGATCACGTTGAAGCGATCTAGGTTCCTGTTGGACACAGAGCCGACGCGCATCACGGTGATCGGTATCTCGTACTGCTGGTCGAGGGTGTACCAGGTCGAGCCGAAGGAGTAGCCCGAGATGGGGCCCTCGGCGAGGATGGCGATCTTCGGCTCGTGCGCTTTGGTGACCGAGTAGGCCGACCCGAGGACGGGGAACCCGGGGTCCGCCAGCCCGGTGTCCGTGCCCCGGACCGTCAACCGGAAACGCTCCGCGACCTCACGCACCGCCTCGTGAACGGATTCGTCGTTCTGGCCGACCCGAACGATCACCGTGCCGCTGGCGATGTCCCGTCCGGCGATCCTGGTCGCCTCACGGATCGCCGCGGTCCGATAGCCCTGGGCCTCGAGATGGTAGAGGGCGCTCAGCGAGGCGACCGCGCTGCCGTCGATCAGGTAGGCGTATCCAGGTCGCTCGTCCAGTGTCCTCGCCATGGGCACGACCTGGCCGCTGACCCGTTCCGCCGGTAGGCCTCGCGCATCGCTCGTACTATATCCGCCTACGTTGAATAGCAGCGGCAGCGACCAGGCGGTGATGTCGTAGAAGCGTGGGCTCTCCGCCCGCTCGATCCGCTCCCGCGCTTCGCGCAGGAAGTGCTCTGGGGTCGGGGTGTCCGGCTCGAGCATGGTACGGACCAGCCGGCTCAGAGGCTGGGCCGCCTCGACAACGTAGGTGCCGGCCGGGAACTCGCGGCCGCCCACCGACGTCCCAATGCGATCGCGGACGTTGTTCAGTCGAGCCGCCTGCGACAGAACGCTCACCTCGATCCCGTTCCGCATCAGCATGTTCGCCAGTTCGGCGATGTGGAGAGGATCGCCCTCGGGAGCGATCAAGTAGCGCCGGATGCCCTGACGGCCTTCGGCGAGGTCGGCCCGCATCGATTCGGAGTACTCTGTGAGCAGTGTCGTGCGCTCGCGCACCGATGTGCGTGCCGCCGTCCAGGATGCAAGGTACTGGTACTCGAGGGCGTAGCCGAGGGTTAG
Organism: Gemmatimonadota bacterium; assembly: GCA_039586255.1. Classification (GTDB taxonomy): domain Bacteria; phylum Gemmatimonadota; class Gemmatimonadetes; order Palauibacterales; family KS3-K002. The sequence continues at coordinate 13,812 of JBDHKT010000007.1, forward strand.
AGTGGTCTCATCGGAACGGTTGATCGCCAGCCCACGGCTCGACCCCTTCTCGTAGAGCATTCCAACGGCACCCAGGTAGCGCATCGACGTCGTGTAACCCGGGTAGAAGTAGTCGAACATCTCGCGGGTCGTGTACTCGAACCCTGCCGAGTCGAAGGCGGCGGCGTAGGCGCGGCTGTAGATTTCGAACCAGCGCTTCGAGAATTCCGGGAAGTACGGCGCGTACGGATCCACGCCTGGGTCGAAGAAGAACTCCGAATCCGTGCCCATCTCGTGGGCGTCAACGATGACCTGCGGACGCCAGGCCAGCAGCGTCGGGACCCGCGCCTGGGTTTCCCGCTGCGTGTGTGCGAACCAGTCACGGTTCGTATCGAAGTAATAGTGACCCGTCCGGAACTGCGTGCCCTGCCAGCGGGTGAAGTCGTTGTTCCAATCTTCCCGCAGGGGATTCGGTTCACGCCCCAGGTTCTGGTGATTCAGGTTGGCGAACGCGTCGCGCCCGTCCGGGTTAAGCATCGGGTCGATGAGGATCACGGCGTTCTCGAGCACCTCCATCGTCGCCGCGTCGCTCCGCGTCGTCAGGTGCTCGAGTAACTTCAACAGCCCCTCGGCACCCGACAGCTCGTTGCCATGGATCGACCCGCCGTACCAGAGGATGACCGGCTGGTCCCTTATGATACGCGCCGCTTCGCCGGGGTCCGTGCTCCGCGCGTCGCTCAGCAGGTGCGCGGCCTGCCGGATTTCTTCCAACCGCGCGTGGTTCTCCGGCGTGGTCACGATCGCGACGAGCAAGAGTCGCTTCTCCCACGTCTCGCCCTGTTCGATCACGCGGACGCGGTCCGAGACGTCGTCCAGCGTCTTCAGGTAGGCGACCATCTCATGGTGGACTGTGATCCGCTCGCCGAATTCGTGACCGGTGACTTCGGCGAAGCTGGGGATCTGTGCCGCAGCCGGTATGCTGCTCGCGGCGAAGAGAAAAAGAGCGGTTGGGGCGACGGCTAGCAGGCGCTTCTTCATTGGGCTTACCCCCCGTCTGGGTGTCCTGACAGACCGATCTGCAGTAGGCGCGGCCTGAGCGGCTATTTCGTGCGGTCAGATGTCTCCCGGTCAGGCGAACCTATGCCCCGTCTTCCCGGTACGCCAGGCGGGCCTGGTCGGGGGCGGCACTGGCGCAGGGGCGGCCGGTCTTAGATATTCGTCCGTTCCTCGAATCGGAAACATGCCCAACCATCGACCCTGGAGGTTGAAGTGCGAACGAAGCGATTAGCTCTTGTGGCGGCCGTCGCGGCGCAGCTGGTCATCGCCACGGATGCGTCGGCCCAGGAGCTGCCCGCGTCCGGCGATGATGCGGTCGCCCGGCTCGACGCGTCGCCGCGGCACGGAGAGTGGGTGAAGTACGTTGCGGCCGGCGGTGACTCGGTGCTGGCCTGGGTGGTCTATCCCGAGCGCAGTGACGAGGCTCCGGTCGTTGTCGTGATCCACGAGATCTACGGTCTCAGCGACTGGATCCGCGGCGTCGCCGACCAGCTGGCGGCGGAAGGTGTCATCGCCATCGCCCCTGACCTACTCAGCGGCAAGGGCCCGGAGGGTGGTGGCACCGAGTCCGTGGATCGCCAGGGCGCCGTCGCTTTGGTCCGCGCGCTCGATGCCGGCGACGTGAAGCAGCGGCTCGATGCCGCCGCCGAGTATGCCATGTCGCTGCCGGCCGGGCGCTCCGGGTTCGCCGTTATCGGATTCTGCTGGGGTGGCTCCACGAGCTTCCGCTATGCTGCCGAGCAGCCGAACCTCGACGCCGCTGTCGTCTTCTACGGCTCCTCCCCGGCTGACGAGGCGCTCGCCACCGTCCATGCGCCTGTCCTCGGTCTGTACGGCGGCGACGACGCGCGGGTGAACGCGACGATCCCGGCGGCGGAAGAGCAGATGGAGAGGCTGGGCAAGCGCTACGAGTACGAGATCTACGAAGGTGCCGGCCACGGCTTCCTGCGCCAGCACTCAGGGCGAGAGGGTGCCAACATGCGGGCGACGGAGCAGGCTTGGCCGCGTGTCGTCGCCTTCTTGAAGGCCGAGCTCGGCGAGGGCTAGTCGCCGAGCCCGGCCGCGCCGGGCCTAGAAAGCTGAGCTGAACCCCAGCGTCCAGCGGGTCGTTTCCTGCTCGATATCCCAACCACCCTCGAACAGGGTGCGGACGTTGGTCCGCCACCGCCAGCCGAACCCTGCTGTGAACATGTGGTAGCGCTGGATATCTTCAGGCCCGCCGAGCCGCACGTCGAGTAGCGGATCGCTGCACCAGATGTAGTTCCAAAGAGCGACCGCGTAGAAGCGCGAGTTGGGGAACCTGTAGATCGCTTCAGCGAAGCCGCCGTCCGTCTGCACGTTCGGCTCGGTCGATGTGAATGTCGGGTTGCTGTCGTCGCGGTGGATGTACTGGGCGTTGACCTCGATGTTGCCGATCGCGACTGTTGCGTCGGCACCCGCCATCCAGAGCTCGTTACGTGCCGCGCCGGCGGTCTCGGAGTCCGACTGACCGTAGTAACCCATGATGCCGAAGCGTAACTCGGGTAGGGCCGACCAG
>JBDHKT010000008.1:0-17090 GCA_039586255.1 Gemmatimonadota bacterium
CGCCGCCCCATGATTCCGGGACGAAGGCGAAGAAGGTGAAGATGACCGGTACATCGTGGCGGCGGGCTGAGAGCAAAAAGGCGTCGAGTGCGCGGAGCGTCGCTTCGTTTGCCGAGCCCGGCCCCGGCATGTAGCGCTTCCAGCCCGTCCAGATGCCCGTACGGATCATGTTGACGCCGGCGCGTCGCATGGCGGAGAAGTCGCGGTCCCATACGTGGGGGTTCGGCTCGAGCAGGAAGCGGCGATGCACGTCCGTCGCCATGTAGGAGGTCCCGGTGACGATGTAGGGTGCGCCGTCGCGTAGCAGGTTGTGCGCGTCGGTCGTGAACGGTAGGCCGCCGGCCAGCAACTCGTGGTCGTAGATCCAGAACCCGGAGGTCGCCCGCAGGCCGTCGAAGCTCGGGTCTTCCGATGCAAGTGCCGCTTCCACCCGGTAGAGGCCGGGCTCCAGTCGGCCGAGCGCGGGTTCCAGCGTCGCCGCCGCGGCGGCGACAAAGCCGCTACCCTCGAGCGGCAGATCGGCTGTGGCGATCGGCTGGTCCCGGTCGTCGAAGACCTCGACCCGACATGTGAGGGGGGTCCCGCGCCGTTCCGAGCCCGGCGTCTTGAGCGTCACCGTTACCGCCGGCCTCTCGCCGTCCCGGTAGCAGGCGAGAGACGGCCTGACCGTCAGCTGCCGCGATCCCAGCGCGGCGTCTTCTACCAGGACGCGCAGAGCGGCGGCCGAGATCGAGCCGTCGAAGTTCGCCAGGACCCAGCGGCCGCCGGCGTAGGGCCCCTGCATCCGGTCGAGGAGCAGCGGTGTCACAACGCCTTCGCGTGGCCCGTCGGAGCCGTCCTCGTCGGGGAACTCCTTCTCGCGCGTGAGCCGGTAGTAGAGCTCGTAGACCGTCTCGGCCTCGACGCCGCCGGCCAGCTCGCCGGCCGCCGCGACTCGCGGGTTCGCGACGTAGTCACTGAGGACGCCGGCGTCGACCGGGAACGCCTGGGTTATCCCCAGCGCCTTGTGGTACACCGTCTGCTTGATCCCGGGCCGCCACTCCCGACCCTCGCGCCGCACCGGCACGGAGACCGGCACACCTCCGACGTTCACCCAGTTACCGCCGGCGGACAGAAAGTCGAGGATCGCCTGCCACGCGTCCTTCGGAAACGCCGAGCCGTACGGATTGAGAAGCACGTCGAAGGCGTCGGGTGCCAGCGTTCCGAGGTCGGCGACGCCCAGCTCGGTCGTGTCGAGACCATCGAGCGCCGCGCGCAACGTCCGCCCGCGGATCGGCCGCGCATCGAGCGTCGGAAAGTCGGCCTCGTGGAGTAGCGCCACGCGCGGCGCTCGAGGTAGCTGCGGCGCGTTACCCGGCACCAGGAACGCCTTCAGCGGCCGTGGCAGCGTTCCTGCTACGGCGGCGGCGCCCAGCGAGCCCAGGAAGCTACGACGATCGAGGGTTGGCATGGCTCCTTATAGTCGTCGGGTAAGAAGCGCCCCCTAGGCCGGCGTCATCGACGGTGGGGCGGCCGACTCGCCGGTCGCCCAGTCCCTGCTGGGCGCCGCACCCATCGTGAAGGCGAGCGTGCCGCCGCCGACGATCTCCTCGTGTGTGATGTAGCAGCGGTCGAGAGGTTCGCCGTTGAGCGTGGCCGACTGGATGTACTTGTTGGTGGCCGAGACACCGGGCGCTTCTATGCTGAGCTCCCTGCCGTCCCCCAAGTCTATCGCGACACGCTCGTAATGCGGCGCTCCGATGACGTAGATGCCGTCCGCAGGATTCACCGGATAGAAGCCCATGGCGCTCAGGATGTACCAGGCGGACATCTGGCCGCAGTCCTCGTTACCCGGGAGCCCGTCCGGCGCGTTGCCGTATAGCGTCTCGGTGATCTGGCGTACGCGCTCCTGCGTTTTCCAGGGCGCGCCGGCGTAGGAATAGAGGTAGGCTGTATGGTGGCTCGGTTCATTACCGTGGGCGTACTGACCGATCATGCCGCTAATGTCGGGCGGTGCCGTTCCCTCCATGTCCGAAGAAGTCTCGAACAGCTCGTCCAACTTCGCGATGAATTTCTCGCGGCCGCCCATCAACTCGATCAGGCCTCGCACGTCGTGGGGCACGTACCAGGAGTACTGCCAGGAGTTGCCTTCGGTGTACTCGTCCTGGCGGTGCGATGCCGCCGTGGGTGAGAAGGGCTCCTTCCACTCGCCGTCGGCCAGCCGGCCACGCATGAACCCTGCCCAGCGGTCGAAGAGGCTCTGGTAGTACGTCGCCCGCTGGTGGAAGAGCTCGGCGTTGTACTCGTCGCCCAACTCTTCCGCCATCTGCGCTATGCACCAGTCGTCGTATGCGTACTCCAGCGTCTTCGAAACCGACTCGGGCTCCCAATCCGCCGGGATGTAGTGATACGGTCGCACGGGTCGTAGCTGCAGCTCGGTCTCCAGGGCAGGGCCGTCGACGCGGTCGACCGATACCGCCGTCGAGGTCGTCCGGTCCACCGGCAACACGGGGTGCAGCAGGTGGTTGCTGCCGAAGACGAGCTGCGTCTCGACGGGCCTGCCGCGCGCGATGAAGACCACAGCCTCGGTCGGTGCCCCGTAGTGCTCGATGTCCAGGTTCACCAGCTGCCGAATCTCGCCTTCTTCTTCGACGTGCGCGTGGACGTTGTCGATGGTGAGGCGCGATTCGATCGGGTGCTCGAAGGTCATGTACCAATCGCGGGTGCCCGCCGTCTCACCCTGCAGCCTGAGCTGCAATCGTTCACCTTCCTGCACTGCCGAGGCCGGAACGGTCAGGGACATGAAGCCGAAGAGATCGTTGTATTGATCGATATGGGTCGCCCGGAAGGTGAGCGTCGCACCGCCCGGTCCTCTGGCGGTGAAGCTTCGGTCGCGAACCTTGGGTCCGTTGAACCTGAACCACCGCTCGCCGTTCACGTACAGGTCGAAGCGGCGGCCGTCGTCACCTGCGTCCATCCCGGCGAGCCAGACGAAGCTCACTTTCGATTGGGTGAAACCGGACACGGCTGCGGTCTCCCACTCGATGGGTTGTGGCTCTGCTTCCGTGCGGGAGATGAGCGCCGAGCGGGCCGCCGGTACGGGCGAGTGGTATCGCATCGTGTTGCCGGCGAGCGTGCGATCGTAGCCGTTTAACACCGTCCCCATCGACTGGACATGCCGTCTCTCGATAGACGCGATGCGCTGCAGGTTCGACTCGACGTCCCGCGCGCGGGCCTCCTCGAGCGAGATCGGGGCCGGCCACTTGTAGAAGCGCAGGCCGTCGGCGTCCTGTGTGGCGCTCTCGATCATCGCTTCCAGAGCCTCCCGCGGATCCAGGCTCGTAAGGCCCTTCGACCAGGCGTCGAGGATGACCGGCGCTGAGTGATAGCCGATCATCGTGTTCGTCTCGACTCCGGCCAGCGACCAGACCGGCAGCAGGCCACCCTCTCGATAGAACGCCATCATCGACTGGATCAGGTCGTCCACCCGCTCGGGCTGCAGCAGCGTCAGCAGCGGGTGCTCGGCCCGGAACGTGTCCCACAGCGAGTAGACCGTGTAGTTCTGGAAGCCGCCGGCGCTGTGCGCCTCGCCGTCGGGCCCGCGGTAGGCGCCGTCCACATCGCAGAACAACTGCGGGGCCAGGAACGCGTGGTAGAGCGCCGTATAGAACAGCACCTTCTCGTCGCGATTCGCCGTCGTGACCCGGGCGCAGCCGAGCGCTCTGGTCCAGGTCTCCAGGGCTTTGCGGCGAACCTCGTCGAAGTTCCAGCCGGGGGCTTCCTGACGCAGGTTCCGCTTCGCGCCTTCGATGCTGACCGGCGAGATGGCGACCTTCACCGCGAGGGGTTGGGCTGAGCCGCCCATGAACTGGAAGCAGCCCTTGACGTGAGTCCCCTGAAGCGAGTTCCGCGACGGCGAGGCCGTCCACTCGCTCTCGAGCCAGTGATCTCGGAACGGTCGCGAGAAGCTGGCGGCGAAGTAGACCCGCTGGTCCCGCGCCCAGCCGGTGGACATGCGGTAGCCGCTGATCAGCGTCGGGCTCTCGACCGTGATCTTCGTGTCGGTCGGCCTGTCCCAGTTTAGGGAGTGGCCGAGATCAACGACGACGGAAGCATGCCGGCCGCGTGGCGATGCCGGGAAAGCGTAGCGGTGCAGGCCGACGCGCTCGGTGGCTGTCAGTTCGGCGGTGATTCCGGCATCGAGGAGGTCAACCGAGTAGTATCCGGGCTCGGCCAGCTCGCGCTCGTGGGAGAAGCTGGAGCTGTAATCGCCGATCGGCGCCGCGCCGGTGAACGTCGGCATGAACAGCAGATCGTACATATCGCCGATGCCAGTTCCGCTCAGGTGGGTGTGGCTGAACCCGGCGATACGATCGCTCGACCAGTGGTAACCGGAGGACCAGTCCCAGCCGTTCACCCCGTTGTCGGGGCTCAGCTGCACCATGCCGAATGGCAGGTTGGCGCCGGGGTAGGTGTGCCCGTGGGCGTCGCTGCCGATGAACGGGTCGACGTACTGGGTGAGATCCTCTTCGTCCTGCCTCGAGCCTGCGAGCTGCGGCCAGGTGGTGGGAAAGGCGGCCAGCCCCGCTAGGGCGGCACCGCTAGTCTTGAGCATATCCCGGCGTGAGATCATACGGTCCTCAGGTCATAAACTCGGCGTATCGGTGTCGGTGGGTTCGGCCTGCTGACAATACGACGGGAATGATAGAATCGCCAACCTGAACCGCAGGGGCAGTGGTTCAGGGTCGCCGAGGGGTCGTCTCGCTCCATGTCGCGCGCCTCGATTGCGTGAAGCGCGGCTGCGCCGCCCGCGCGCTCCAAATTACGCTCAACGACACCCTCGGCTCCCTGACTGGCCAATCTCGCTGGTGAGTTTCTGCAAACTGGGAGCCGCGCGGGCGGTCCGAGCGAAGGTGGTGTATCCGAAGCGAGACCGCCCGCCGGCGACCCTGCGAGCACTCCCTGGCGCCGACCGAACACCCGGGTCCTGCTAGACGGTAGCGCTGCGGCTCCTACCGGTGTATTAAGAAGCCGCAACCCACCGTGTACCTGGGAGCTCTCGCCCATGCAGCTCGTCGGCATCGATTGGTTTGTGGTTTCCCTCTACGGCCTGATTGCGTTGGTTGTCGGCCTGGTCTTCGCGCGGCGCGCAGGGAAGGGGACGAAGGAGTTCTTCCTGTCGGGCCGGAAGGCGCCGTGGTGGCTGCTGGGCACCTCGATGGTGGCGACGACGTTCTCCACCGACACGCCGAACCTGGTCACCGACATGGTGCGGAGTGGCGGTGTGAGCCAGAACTGGCTGTGGTGGGCGTTCCTGATCACCGGTATGTGCACGGTCTTCTTCTACGCGAAACTGTGGCGGCGGTCGGGCGTGTTCACGGACATAGGGTTCTACGAGCTGCGGTATTCCGGTGGGATCGCCGCCTTCCTGCGCGGCTTCCGGGCGCTCTACCTGGGCGTCTTCTTCAACGTGATGATAATGGCCTCGGTCACGCTCGCTGCGATCAAGATCGGCGGCGTGCTGCTGGGGATCGACAAGTACACGACGGTACTCATCGCCGGTACGATCACAGTGATCTACTCGGCGACCTCGGGGCTATGGGGCGTCGTAGTCACCGACCTCCTGCTGTTCGCCATCGCGATGGTCGGCTCGATCGCGGCGGCGTACTACGCGCTGGCGCAGCCCGAGGTGGGCGGCCTGGCCGGTCTGGTCTCGCACCCGGCGCTCGAGGGTAAGCTGTCGCTGCTGCCCGACTTTACCGATTGGCGAGTCGCGCTGCCGGTCTTCATCATCCCGATCGCCGTGCAGTGGTGGAGCGTCTGGTATCCCGGAGCCGAGCCCGGGGGCGGCGGTTACGTGGCGCAGCGCATGCTGGCGGCGCGGAACGAGAAGGACTCGATGCGGGCGACGCTATGGTTCAACATCGCCCACTACGCGTTGCGGCCCTGGCCCTGGATCATCGTGGCGCTCGCCTCGTTGATCATCTATCCGAACCTGGAAGCGATCACGGCCCGCTTCCCCGGCATCGATCCGTCGATCGTGCGCCACGACCTCGCCTATCCGGCCATGCTGGTCTTCCTGCCCCACGGGCTGCTCGGCCTGGTCGTCGCGTCGCTGGCCGCCGCCTATATGTCGACGATCAGCACGCATCTCAACTGGGGCGCCTCGTACATTGTCGACGACGTTTACCGGCGATTCGTGTATTCGCGGGGTGAAGAGCATCACTACGTGAGGGTGGCGCGCATCTCCACGGTGATACTCATCATCCTGGCGGGGATGGTCTCGCTCTGGCTGGAGAACGCGCTGCAGGCGTTCCAGATCCTTCTACAGATCGGCGCGGGCACTGGTCTCATCTTCCTGCTGCGCTGGTTCTGGTGGCGGATCAATGCCTGGAGCGAGCTGTCGGCGATGATCATCTCCTTCATCGTCGCGGTTTACTTCACGCTCGTCCACGAGGCGCTGGGCTTCCCGGCGATGCACGCGTCGCTGAAGCTGGTGCTCGGCGTCGCAATCACCACGGTCGTCTGGCTGACCGTCACGCTGCTGACGCCGCCCACCGATCGGGCGACGCTGCAGGCGTTCTACGACAGGATCCGGCCGTTCAACCACGGCTGGCGGCGCGCGGTCCAGACGGGGCCCACGGAAGGGCGCTTCACGGCGGCAATGCTCTGCTGGTTCCTGGGCTGCGCGGTGGTCTATGCGGCGCTCTTTGGGACGGGATTCGCGCTCTACGGCCGGGCGTCGCTAGCGGCCGTCTGCTTCGTGATCGTCGTGATCGCGGCGGCGGGTCTATTCCGGAAGCTGCCGCAGGTCGGCTTCGAATAGGCTTAGTCGCCAGACGTTGACTGGGCGTCCTGCTTTATCAACCAACGGCGCGCTTCGTCGATGTCATCGAACGCGCGCAGCGCCATGGGGCTGGACTCCGAGAGTATGGACGTCATCCGCGCCATCCCGTAGCGTACGCCGGCCGACTCGACGAAGGCGACCCGAGAGCCCTGGAGCAGCGGGCCGGCCTTCTGCACCCTAAAAAGGAATGCCCTGATGAACTCGGCGTCGACGACGGTCTCCAGTCCGCGGTGGTCGGACAGGACGTGGGTGCCGGGTCGGAACTCCGGGTCGGCGACAATCGCATCGAAGGTGGCGAGCGCCTCATCGGAAGTGATGTGGCCGTGCACCACGATCGAGACGATCCCTGCATGTCGGTCGATCTCCCATGTAAACGGCATTGGCCTCAGCCTCCTATTCGCAGAACGTGATCAACGCCGACATCACCTGGCGCTCCGTAGTGCCGCCGGTCGGCCGGTTGACAAGGGTTCCGTTCACCGCGAGGGTCGAAGAGCCGCCGCCGTCGAGGTTCAGCGCATCGACGGCGCCGGCTTCCAGCATCAGCCCGGCGAGCTCTTCGAGGGTGGCACCGCGGCTGTCCGATTGACGACCGTCGACGACCATCAAGATTAGCGCGCCGTCGGCGGTTCGGCCCGCCGCAGTCCGCGGGTGTGGTTCTCGGAGGTACGAGCCAAAGAACCCCTCCTCGTCCAGCGTGAGGCGCACTTCACCGCCCACCACCAACCTCGGTCCTGCGGCGAGAGCATCGCGGACATGCCATACCTGCGCATCTTCGTGGCGCAGCGGGTCGGCCGGCCGGCCGGTCCGGTGTTGGGGCGGATTCGACCAGGCGTATAGCGTGTCCCGGCGCGAGGCCACCCAGGCGATCTCGACCACATCGTCGCCGGTAAACCCGACGGCGGCCCTGGCCGTCTCGTAGCGCAGCGAGTCCCAGATGATCGACGGAGTGGGTGGCTCCCAGAGGGTCCCGTCTGCGAGCAGCAGCCCCCGGTGTCGGCTCGGGGTCTGATCCATGGCGAAGTAGCCGCCGTTCACCGCGACGCAGGCGCCAAGGTCGCGTGCAAAGCTCGAGATCGTCTCGCGGTTGTCGGCTGGGTCGTCGGACACCGCGACACGCGTGATGAGGCCGGGATCGGGCTCGTCGATGCGGACGTACCAGGCGCGCAGCGGCAGCTCCTCGTTCACGCCGGCGAAGACACGCACGCCCGCGGGTAGAGCAGCGTTGAGCGAGTCGACGGGCTCCCAGTTCATCGGGGCCGTCGAGCGTGCCGATTCGGTGGACGCGCAGGCGGCGGCTGCCAGGAAAAGGAACGGAATCGCGTGCGCTCGCCGGGCGCTCTGTAGGGCGGTCCATTCCAGCCGGGCTCGCGGTTTACGTATCACGGCTCACCAGTCGATTTTAGGGCTCGACGCCGTCCCAGCAGTAGGTGCAGACCCGCTCCTTCGGAAGACCGATGGCGGCGATGAGGTCCTCGAGCCGCTGGTAGCGCAGGGTCGTCAGCCCCAGCCGTTTCTGAGTGCGTTCGACCATGGCGCGGTACGGCTCGGAGTCCGGGTCGGCGTACACGTTGAGGTCGGCCGGCTTATCGCCCTCCAATTCGTGTATCGATTTCCGCCCCGCCAGATCCAGTTCCGACTTCGAGCGCGAGAAGTTGAGGAACTTGCAGCTGAAGATGAGTGGCGGGCAGGCGGGTCGCATGTGCACTTCCGTGGCGCCGCAGTCGAAGATGCGCGTGATGATGTCCTTGAGTTGCGTGCCCCTGACGATGGAGTCCTCGCAGAACAGGAGTCGCCGGCCCTCGATGATCTCGCGGATCGGTATCACCTTCATGCGGGCCACTAGATCGCGGATCCGCTGGTCCTGCGGCATGAAGCTCCGCGGCCAGGTCGGCGTGTACTTTACGAAGGGCCGCCCATAAGACACTCCCGCAGTGTTGGCGTAACCGATCGCGTGGCCGGTCCCGGAGTCGGGGATACCGGCGACCAGGTCGATCTCGACGTCGTCGCGCTCGGCGAGGAACCCACCGCAACGGTATCGCACGGCCTCGACGTTGATGTCCTCGTAGTTCGACGCGGGATAGCCGTAGTACACCCAGAGGAACGCGCAGATCTGCATCGTGTCTCCCGGCGGACGCAGTTGCTCCACACCGTCCCGCGTGATGCGGACGATTTCGCCGGGGCCGAGGTATCGGGTCACCTGGTATCCGGTGTTGGCCAGCGCGCAGGTCTCGAACGTTACTGCGTGGGAGCCCGGTTTCTCGCCGATCGCGATGGGGGTGCGACCCAGCAGGTCACGCGCGGCATAGACCTCGTCGTCGGTGAGCAGCAGGATCGAGCACGATCCCTTGATCGCATCCTGTGCGGCGCTGATGCCGTCGAGGAGGCTGTCGGCTTGGTCGATCAGGTTCGCGACGACCTGGGTGGGGTTCGCTTCCTCGCCGCTCATCTCCGAGAAGTGGGCTCCGCGCTTGAGGGCGGACGCCACCAGGTCATCGAGGTTGTCGAGCCTCCCGACAGTGACGATGGCGTAGGCGCCGTGGTGAGAGCGGATGATCAGCGGCTGGTCGTCGTAGTCGCTGATCACACCGATCCCCGTTGGACCCTGCAGTTTCGGCAGGTCGTCCTCGAACTTGGATCGGAACTGGGCGTTCGTGATGTCGTGGATAAAGCGCGTGATGCCCTGACTGTTGTGGACGGCTAGGCCGCCGCGCATCGTACCGAGATGGGAGTGGTAGTCGGTACCGTAATACAGGTCGGCTACACAATCGTCGCGAGAGACTACACCGAAGAACCCGCCCACTGTGAACCCCTTTCAGGTCGAAAGTCCAGAGATTCTCGCTCACACCGGATGCACTGCCGCGCCGCCGGAGGGTGCAGCGACGAACAGCTGATCCTCCAGAGGCCTTTCGTATTCCTGGCAATCGTAGAATCGATTCTTGAGTCGCTTCAGCACTTTGTCGGTACGCTCCTGCGGGCAAAGCGCAACCACGCAACCGCCGAGCCCGGCGCCGGTGAGGCGGGCGCCGGCTGCACCGGCACGCGTGGCGAGGTCCACCAGCTCGTCGAGCTCGGGGGAGCTGACCTCGAAGTCGTCGCGCAGGCTGGCGTGTGACGCCTTCATCAAGCGCCCGAATCCCCTGAGATCGTAGGCAGCCAGCGCCTCCTCGGCCTTGCGCACGCGCTCGGCTTCGGTGGCCACATGGCGGAAGCGGCACATCAACTTCTGGTCGAGCGCCTGCTCGGCCGCCCTCAAGAGTTCGCGCACGCGACGCCGGCGCATCAGTGCAGGATAAGAGTCGACTTTCTCCGCTACGCCCAGCGCCTCGGTCACCCGCCTCAGCGCCTCGCGGCATTCTCGGGTCCGCGCGTTGTACGTCTTGCGGGCCGCACCGGACTTCTGCGCCTGCACGAGGCTGAAGGCGATGATGAAATTCCATTCTGGCGCGATCGGGTGCGCGGTGAGGCGAAGTGGGTTGAAGTCGATGCGGCTGGCTGAATGCCTGCGCGCTGCCAGACAGATGGCCTGGTCCATGCCGCCGCCTCGGGTGCCGACGTAGTGCTCCGCCTCGGCGAGCAGTTCGGCCAGCTCGAGTCGCTCTACTTCATCGTGGTCGTTGGAGTGGAGGAGGGCGAGTGCAAATGCGACGACGAGGGCGGAGGATGAACTCAGGCCCGCCGCGACCGGAATATCGGAGCGGACGACCGCGTCGAAGCCGCGATGGATCTCGAAGCGCTCGACCAGTCCCTGGGCTGCCGCCTTCGCGTAGTTGCCCCAATCGCCGGCCTTGTAGGGCTTGATCTTCCGGGACAGCTTGAACTCGCGGTCGGCGTAGCCCTCCGCCGTAGCGGCGATGCGCACGCTGGCGTCGTCTCGCTCGCGGTAGAAGACGGACACGTGGCGCTGCAGGGCCATTGGCAGGACCGAGAGCCCGTTGTAATCGATGTGGTCCCCCATCAGGTTCACGCGGCCGGGCGCCTGAACCAGATAGGCCCCTTCGGGAGAGCCGTAGCGCTCAGCGAAGGCTGCCCGCAGTTCCTCCAGGTGCGGCTCCGTTCCTCTCGTCGTCCTTCACCTCCCGATCAGTCTCCACCTTCCAGGCCGGACACCTTGCCGTCGAGGTGCCATGCCGGATCGATGGTGATCCCGAGGTGTGCCAGGGCGGTTACCGCTACGTCGACGATGTTCACGTCGTGCGGCAGGGTGCCCTTCGTCACCGACGGCCCGCTCGCCAGGTAGAAGACCGTCCTCTCCTCCGGCGAGTCACCGCCGTGGCCGCCTTCGTCCCTGTGCCCGTGGTCGGTGCTCACCAGGATCAGCCAGTCCTCCCGCTCATAGGTGGGCCGGTTGCGGAGCGCGGCGATAAGTCTACCCACGTGCACATCGGCGTTCTCGATCGACAGGTAGTAATCCTGCGAGCTGCCGCCGTTATCGTGTGCGGCGACGTCCGGGTAGCCGATGTAGACGAAGGCGGCGTCGGGATCCTGGTTCTCGAGGAATCGAACAGCGGCCGCCACCGACCGGATGTCGCCCTCCTGGTAGCCGATCTGGTCGCCATCGAAGTCGAGCTTCACTTCGATCGTATCGCTCAGCAGTGGGCCGCCGGAGACTTCCGAGCCCAGTGGTGCCCAGTCGACGACGGCGAAGGTGGAGAAATCGCCGTCGAGTAACTCCAGCCTGGTGAGGAAGTCCGGATACATCGCGTAGTTGTTACCGGTGAAGTTGTTACTTGTGACGCCATGCTTGTCCGGCCAGACCCCGGTGAGCATGCTGGACCAGGCGGGTCCGCTGACGGTCTGGGCCTGTGTTATGACCCGATCGCTGAAGGCGCCCTCGGCGGCCAACGCATCGATCGCCGGCGTCGAGAGCTCGGCCAGGACGTCGGGCCGGACGCCGTCGATGCCGATCACCAGGACCTTCTTCTCGAGCGGCCTTTCACCGGCGCACCCGGCCAGCAGCAGGCCAGCAATGGCGTACAGTACGGTTGTCGAGCGTTTTGTCATTCTAGAACTCATCGCTTAGTCCAAAGATTTTGCTTCGGGTCACCCACTTGCCGCGGGTGAAGTCGGGGAACCTGACGGGCGTGCTGCCCATGGCAATCGATTGCTCGGAGAGCGGTGAGATGACGCTCCAGGCGGCGGCATCGTAGACGTCGATGGGCGGCTCGACGCCGCGCTTCACCGCCTCGACGAAGGCGTTCATGACGAAGAAATCCATGCCGCCGTGCCCGGAGCCCGTGGCCTGATCCTCGTACCGTTTCCACAGGGGGTGGTCGTAAGCTTCGCCGTACGGCGCGAAGTCCTCCCAGCGGTGCGGTTCCGGGCTGACGCCTTCGATGTAGATCGTGCGGCCGTCGTTCATCCAGAGGCCTTGCGTGCCCTGGACGCGGAACATCAGGGAGTAGGGGCGAGGCAGGTTCGTGTCGTGACTCACGACGACGGTCTCGTCGTTGGCGCACTTGATCACCGTGGTCACTATATCACCGAGTTTGAACTCGACATCCGCGTTGGGATGGTCTTCGCCGCCCACGTCAACGATGTAGTCGTGCAGGCCGCGCGTCTTGGTCGCGGTCGAAGTGAGTGTGAGGAAGCGGTTGCCCGAGTTGATGTTCAGCATCTTGGCGACCGGTCCCACGCCGTGTGTGGGGTAGATGTCGCCGTTTCGTCGTATGGCGTGCTGAGTGCGCCACTCGGCCTCGCCGTTTGCGCCGGACCCGAACTCGGCGCCCGGGTTGAACTTTACGCCGCGCAGGTCGTGCTGGTAACCGCACTGGCAGTGCATCAGCTCGCCGAACATGCCCTGACGCACCATGTTGAGCACGGCCATCACGTCGCGGCGGAAGCAGACGTTCTCCATGATCATGCAGGGCATGCCCGTTTCTTCGGACGTGTTCACGAGGTCCCAGCACTCCTGCACGGTCACCGCCGCCGGCACTTCGGTACCTACCCACTTGCCGCTCTTCATCGCCGCCACGGCCACCGGGGTGTGCCAGAGCCACGGCGTGGCGATGATCACGGCGTCCATGTCATCCCTGTCGACGAGATTGAGGAAGTCTTCCTCGCCGTCGCTGAAGCCTCTCGGCGTCCTGCCGTGCGCCTCGTCCACCATGTTCTGCGCGCGCTCGACGCGCTCCGGCTTCACGTCGCAGACGGCCTCACCTCGCAGTCGTCGCGCTGCAGCGCCAGCATGAGAAGCCAGGTCCCGCGGCCGCCCACACCGACGAAGCCCAGCCGGACCTTGTCAGGCGCGGGTTCTTCCTCCCCTGCCACCAGGGCGCCGGGCCATAACGATGCGCCGATCGCAGCGCCGGCGCCGGTCTTGATGAAGTCTCGTCTCTGGAAGGACATCGCCGCTCCCTCAGTTACGGTTCGCTGGGTCCAGGAGCCTCAGCTCGATGAGGACCGGCCGGTGGTCCGAGGCCAGCGGCTCATGGATCACCCGCAGGTCCAGAACCTCGAACAGCTCTGGCGGCCGGTACATTATGTAGTCGATCTCCCGGTCGGGCGCATCGGACGGGAACGTCAGATGGTCGGCGCCCTTGCCGGGAATCTGCCACGAACGGGCCAGGAGTGCCATGACCTCGGAGCGGGGCCTGGAGTTGAAGTCGCCGGCCAGGATGACCGGTGCGGTCTCGTCGGCCAGGATCTCCACGAGGCGTTCCGCCTGGGCGTAGCGCTCTTCTGCGGTGGCGTACAGGTGGATGCCGACGACCAGGATCTCCACGGGCGGCTCTCCGACGCGAACTCGTCCCGCCAGCGCGGTTCGTGGCTCGGCGCCGTCGGGCAGCCGGTGGTTGGTCACGTCGACGAACGGTTGCTTCGAGAGCAGCGCCATCCCGTAGCGGCCGCCCTGGTAGTCGAAGAATCCACCGAAGGCGGAGTGCATCCCGGTCAGCTGGCCGAGGCGCGTCGCCTGGTCGACGCGAGAAGTGCGGTCGACGGCGCTGTCGATTTCCTGGAGCGTTACGATGTCCGGGTCCAGCGAATCGATCAGGCGGGCGGCGCGCTCGAGGTCGATGACCCGATCCATCCCCTCGCCGTGCTTGATGTTGTAGGCGAGGATTCGAACGGTCGCGCGGTCCTGGGCGCGTGCCTGGTCGGGGAAGAGGAATGCGGCGAGCGTTGCCACGGCGACGATCAGGAGATACTTCGACCGGGCCATGTGCATCCCGTCCCTCCCTTTCAGGGGTCGCCGGACGATCAGGGCTGCCTGCATGGGCTGCACCTGGCCCGGCTACGCGGGAAGCCGTTTACCGTCGTCTGGGATGACTACAATCATAATAATAGGTCTGCGCCGAAACGAGGGCAGGACCTGGGCCGGAGAGTGGTTGGAAACGCCTCTGCCGAGGTGGGCGATTGCTGCGCGCTATATATTATAGGAGCGATCTCGCCCCAGCCGCGACGGCTTACACCGAGGCGCCGCCATGAGAGAGACCTCCGACGCCATCGTCGTCATCGAAGGCTCGCGCGAGCGCGAGAACCTCCCGACAGTCATAGTCGACGACCCGCAAGATCTCGCCGTTCTGCTCGCCGACCTGATAGTCGAGGTCATCGAGCGCGAGACCGCCGCCAAAGGGCGGTGCGTGCTGGGGCTCGCGACCGGGAGCACGCCCGTAGGTATCTACCGTGATCTGATCCGCAGGTACGAGGCGGGCGAAGTCGATTTCTCGCATGTGGTCACGTTCAATCTTGACGAGTACTACCCGATGTCGCCGTATAGCATCCATAGCTATCGGCTCTACATGATGGAGAACCTGTTTGCCCACCTGAACCTCGACCCGCAGAACATTTACATCCCCGACGGCGGTGTCTCGCGCCAGAAGCTGGAAGCGCACTGTCGGGCGTACGAGGAGGCGATCCGAGCAGCCGGTGGAATCGACTTCCAGATCCTCGGGGTCGGACGCAGCGGCCATATCGGGTTCAACGAGCCGGGCTCGTCGCCCGACTCGCGCACGCGGCTGATCACGTTGGATACTATCACGCGTAGGGATGCAGCGGCCGACTTCTTCGGCGAGGACAACGTGCCGCTCGAGGCGATCACCATGGGGATCGCCTCGATAATGGATGCGAAGGAGATCGCGCTCATCGCGACCGGCGAGCACAAGGCTCCGATCGTGGGCCGGGCGGTGGAGGGCGAGATATCGCAAGACGTCACCGCCACCTACCTGCAGCAGCACCGCAGCGCCACCGTGTACCTCGACCTGGCAGCGGCCGGCGAGCTGACCCGGATAAAGACGCCCTGGGTGCTTGAGCCGGTCGAATGGACGCCGGGGATGACCGAGGACGCCGTCGTCTGGCTGGCGGAAGAGACGAACAAAGCCATCCTCAAGCTCACTTCACAGGACTACCGGGAAAATCATCTGAGCCCGCTGCTCAACAAGTACGCGAGTGCCGGGGAGCTCAACGGCGAGGTGTTCACTCGGCTGCGCGACAAGATAAGGGGCCGTGCGAAGCTGCCGCGGGAGCAGAAGGTGCTCGTCTTTTCTCCGCACCCGGACGACGACGTGATCTCGATGGGCGGTGTCCTGCGCAAGCTGTGGGAGAACGATAACGAGATCATAGTCGCGTACATGACAAGTGGTAACATCGCGGTGTTCGACCACGACGTACAACGCCACCTGGACTTCGTCGTGCGGGCCGCGCCGTCGCTGGACCTCGACCAAGCGGAGGTGCGCGGCCTGCGGAAGGGAATCGAGGAAGGCTTCCACAAGAAGCAGCCCGGCGATGTGGATTCGGAGCGGGTGCAGAATCTGAAGCGATTCATCCGCGAGTCGGAGGCGGTGTCGGCGATCGCCGCCGTCGGACTACCGCGCACGGCGGCCCGCTTCCTGAACATGCCGTTCTACCGGACCGGCGAGGTACGCAAACGGCCGATCGGCGAGGAAGACGTCGAGATCGTACTGAAGCTGCTTCGCGATTTCCAGCCCGACCTGATCTTCGTGGCCGGTGACCTGTCCGATCCGCACGGGACGCACCGCTCGTGCAGGGCGGCGATCGAACAGGCACTCGAGCGCTGCAAAGGCGAGCCCGATATCTGGCTCTATCGTGGCGCATGGGAGGAGTGGACGCTCACTCAGGCCGATGTGCTGGTGCCGCTGTCACAGGAGGAGCTGCGCAGGAAGATCCTGGCGATCTTCAAGCATCAGTCGCAAAAAGATGTGGCGCCGTTCCCGGGCGGCTACGACGACCGCGAGTTCTGGCAGCGGGTGGAATCGCGGAATCTGGACACGGCGGCGTGGGCCGACCGGCTGGGGCTGGCGGAGTATTATGCTATGGAGGCGTATCGGGTGGCGTGACGGTGATCAGATGCTGGCCAGTGGGTGTGGGATATTGGATATTGGAGTAACACCCACTGTCGCTACTTCCCCTGCGCCCCAGCATCGAGTTCTTCCATCCTGAACCGCACACTCACTATATAGGGCTGTTCTCCTTCGTCCCAGTGCCCGTACGTCGTGGTCACAAAGGTGCCGTCGGGAAGCAGCTCCAGCCCCGGGTATGCGGTATCGGCGTTCCGCGTGTTGTCCATCAACCGGACGCGGTACTGACCCTCTCGGCCTGCCACGATATCCTCGTAGGTGCCGACCCAGCCCACCCAATCGCCCCAGGTGGGACTGCCGTGCGCCATGTCGCGGAATGTAATGAAGAGCCGGCCGTCCGGCGCATAGCGTGCGGTGTGGCGATCGCCGGTCAAAGTGGCGGGCAGTTCCGTCGGCTCGGACCATGACGTGCCTTCGTCGTCGGAGAAAACGACGAAGGAGTTGAACTCTCGGCTGTTCTCGCGGAGCAGCAAGGCGATCTGCTTTCCGTCGGGCGAGCGAACGAGACCCGGCTCGCAGAGGTGGGCCTGCGGGTGCTCGGTCACCACGAGAGGCTCGCTCCAGGTAAGCCCGCCGTCGCTCGAGATGGTCTTGAAGACCTGGAAGCTGGTACGCTCGCCGGCTCCGCGCAGGAAGCGGCCGTCGTCGTGGAAGAGGGCCATGTAGTCGCCGTTCGCGAGGCGCTCGACAGAGGCCATGGCGACGATCCCGCCGAACTGGCCGATCGGCTCGAGCGGCGTCCAGGTCGCTCCGTCATCCTCGGACACTGCCATCCGGATGGGGTAGAGGCCGGAGAACATGACCAGCCGCCTGACGCCGGCGCGGTCGACCACACGGTAGATGGTGGGCACTTCTTGCGAGGTGGCCCAGTTCTCCGGGACCGGCAACCGCTCGCTCCACGTGAGGCCGCCGTCGCTGCTCTTCTTCATCACAATGGCGCCGCGGCCGTG
>JBDHKT010000248.1:0-4059 GCA_039586255.1 Gemmatimonadota bacterium
TACGTGAGCACCGGGATGTTCGAAGGCGTTAAGACCCGCTTCTCCTGGCTGCTCCCCATCCTCGAGCCCGAGTACGTGGCGGACAGGATTGTGAAGGCGATCCGCAAGAACCGCCCCCGCTTGCTCATGCCCCGCTTCGTCTACACCGCCCTGCCGCTGCGCATTCTGCCGGTTCGCTGGTTCGATGCGCTGATCGGGTTCTTCGGCGTCAGCCGCAGCATGGACGAGTTCACCGGTCATCGTGATGCCGGGCGTCCGACAGAAGACGCCGAGGGATGAGACGGGAGCGCGCCGGGGCGCGCGTGCCACCCGAGCGGCGGAAGTGGCAGCCATGGGTGCTCCTCGTCGCGACAGCAGTCGCTGGCCTGTACGCGTTGAAAGTCTACTACCTGGATCCGAGAGTGCAGCAGGAGAAGTTGCGCGCGGAGCTGCTGCACGGGGGCGAGATGTACGTGCAGCGCTTCCTGCTCGTGGAACGCGAGGGGCGCTACGAAAGCTCGGACAGGTACCTTTCGGGCTGCGACATGACATACAGGCCGGAGCTCGATGCCGTCGAGCCCCGGGCGAGCGCCCGGATCGTGGGCTCTGAGCTGCTCGGCGACACGGTGCTCGTCCGGGTCGAGTACCTTCTCCTCGGCCGCTATTACTGCGGCGCCTTCACCGCCGACGTGCACATCGACACCGTGACCCTGTACGTCTCCGCGGATACCACCGGGCTACCGAGGATCGACTGCGACCGCATCGACGCCTACCGCTGGGGCGTCGAAGCGATGGCGCCGCACGTCGAGCGATTCGACGAAGCTTCGCGACGAGCTTGGGAGACGGCCCTCCGGGAGGCAGCCCCGCTGATGCCCGACGGCTGAGGCGGTGCACCCCGGAGGAGATGGGAGAGCCACCTCGCGGAAGCCGCGAGTCAGCCTGGGAGCCGCGCGGGCGGTCCGAGCGAAGGTGGTGTATCCGAAGCGAGAGCGCCCGCCGGCGACCTACTACCCCTCGGCGACCAGTTTGCCCGTGACAAGCAGCGACGACAGGTTATAATACCGTGCGGGACCGGCCGACCGAAAAAGGGCCGGAACCAGGGGAGAGGTGGCCGAGCGGCTTAAGGCGGCACCCTGCTAAGGTGTTGGGGGTTTATGCCCCTCGTGGGTTCGAATCCCACCCTCTCCGCCATCGCCAAGGCCAAGGGGCTGAGTCTCGTTTGAGACCCAGCCCCGCTTCTTTTGTGCCCGGGAGAATCCGCTCTTCTGTCATGCATCCAACCGATCGCTCACTTCGCCTTCGAACGGATCGACACAAAGCCGGCAGACTTCGATCACCAATAACTCGAGTCGCTCGGTCTGCAGCACATGTCCAAAACATTGGGCTCAAAGTCGGGGGTGTTGACCATCCGCTCGTCATCGAGCGGGACATCGTGTCTCAACAAGAGCTCGAAACCTACCTTGAGTGGTTTGTGAGCGTGCTCAGTCGGGTGCAGCGAGAGGGCGAAAAATTCATCGTCCGATGCAACAAACGCAATCCTTCTTCGCTGGTGAAGTTGAGCACGACGCGAATGCCGTCGCGATGCCTTTGCAACAGGAAGCCGGGTCGGCGGAGATGATCTTCCGATTCAGAGGGTGGGGACCGGGACGGGCCCGAGCCATAACTCCTTGTTATTGTTTAACATACAGGACCAACAGCGAGGGGCGGGCTCACCGGGGTGGCGGTGAGTCCGAGCATCTTCGATGTGCTGAATCTCACCGGCCGCGAGCTCGTAGCGAGTCGTTTCGACGATGCGATGATGCGTTTGCGAGATGGTTGACGTGTGCGCGCGAGTAACCTAAACTGACTCTTACATGTTCTCATCTCCGAACCGGGAGATCGGCGGGCAAGCTCGCCAGCAACCTATAGAAAAATAACCTCTCCCCCTGAGAGCGATTTGTCGAAGGTAGACGATCGCACCGTTGTCGTGTCGGTACCCTGATCTCGAACCCGTCACGATGGCAGCGACGTCGTTTTGCTTCTGCCGGGCTTTGGAGGCTCCCATGTCGGATGTGCTCACGGTAATCGAGCGGCGCATTTACAACTACCTGGTCGACTACCTGAAACGCGAGACCTACCAGCCGAGCATCCGCGAGATCGGCACGCGCTTCGGGATCCGCTCGACCAAGACGGTTACGGAGCACCTCCAATCGCTGCAACGGAAGGGGTACCTGGACCGCACGCCCTCGCGCTCGCGGGCGTTGCGGATACTGGGTCTCAACCTCAGCCCTGAGACCTATACGATCCCGCTATACCGTAATGGGGCCTACGAAACCTCCGACGAGGAGGTGGAAGCCCGCTTCGACCTCGACCGCTCGTTCGCCTGTTCCGCCGACTGCTTCATGGTCCGCGCCAGCCGCGACGCGGAGGACGTGGGTGTCCTCGGCGGCGACCTGGTCCTTGTGGAGCCGTGTGAGGACGGCGGCAACTCCGACGTGGCGGTGTACGAGCACGGCGGATCGATCGAGCTCCGCCGGGCGATGGCCACGCCCGGGTCCGGCGATTCGGACAATGGGGCGTCTGCCGCTCGCTTCTTGGGCATCGCCCGGGCGGTGCTGCGTACCCTGCCGAAAGGCTAGCCGGTCCCGTAACAAGCGCACAGCTTTGGGTGTGGAGAGGCCCAGGGGCTTGATGAACCTCGATCATGCTCGGTGGATGGAGATCGCGCTGGACGAGGCACGCCTGGGTGGCTCGCGCGGCGAAGTCCCTGTGGGTGCCGTGGTCGTCTGCGGCGACCAAGTGGTGGCGCGGGACCACAACCGTACCCGCCAAGCAGAGGACCCGACGGCGCACGCCGAGATCCTTGCCCTCCGCGAGGCGGCGGCGAAGCAGGGCGACTGGCGGCTCACCGACTGCGTCCTCTACGTCACCCTCGAGCCCTGTGCCATGTGCGCGGGAGCCATAGTGCTGGCGCGAATCGAGCGGCTGGTCTTCGCCGCCCATGACCCGAAGGCCGGGATGTGTGGTAGCCTGGGCAACCTGGTGCAGGACGAACGACTGAATCACCAGGTGGCGGTCGAGAGCGGGGTGTTGGCCGACGAGTCCGGCAAGCTGCTCCGCGAGTTCTTCCGAGAGAAGCGCTAGCCGATGCCGGATACCAAGATTCGCGTGCTGGTGGCGGAAGAGGTCCGCTACTTCTTGCAGTACGTAGAGGTCCCGGCGGAGATCGAAATCGAGTGGCTACCCGGGTCGGCGCCGGTACCGGAAGGGGACTACAAGGGAATACTGCCGCTCCTCTCGCGCCGGGTCGACGAGTCCGTCCTCGATCGCCTTCCACAGCTCGAGGTCGTCGCCAACTACGCCGTCGGTTACGACAACATCGACTTGGAGGCGACACGCGCCCGAGGCGTGGCGGTCTCCAATACCCCGGATGTCCTAACCGAGGCAACCGCCGACCTTACCTGGTCGCTGATCCTCGCGGTCAGCCGACGCATCGTCGAGGCGGAGCATACGGCCCGCAGCGGCCTCTGGGCCTGGCACCCGACGCTGCTGCTCGGAACCCAGCTGGGCGGCCGGACGCTGGGGCTCCTGGGAGCGGGTCGCATCGGCCAGGCTGTCGGCCGGCGCGCGATCCCCTTCGGGATGGAGGTCGCCTACTGGGACCTGGTGGCGCAGCCCGGTTTCGAGCGGGAGATCGGTGCGCGTCGCCTTCGGTCACTCGACGAGATCCTGGCAGCCGCCGATGTGCTTTCGGTCCATGTCCAGCTTAGCGAGGAGACGGCGGCGCTGATCGGGCGCGATGAGATCGCCGGCATGAAAGAGAGCGCGATTCTGATCAATACGGCGCGCGGCGGAATAGTAGACGAGGACGCGCTCTGCGAGGCGCTCGAGTCGGGGAAGTTGGGGGGAGCGGGTCTGGACGTCTACGAGGGAGAGCCCCAGATCAGAAAATGCCTGAAGCATCTCTCGAACGTTGTGCTCCTCCCGCATATCGGCAGCGCGACGGAAGACACGCGCCGCAAGATGTTCGAGCTGGCGTGGGCCAACCTCATGCTTGGCGTGCGGGGAGAGCCGCTGCTGACGCCGGTCTAGTATTCGATC
>JBDHKT010000249.1:0-4050 GCA_039586255.1 Gemmatimonadota bacterium
CGGAGACGGAACCGGAAACGGAAACGGAAACGGCCGAGCACTCGTGAGGTCGATTCCGTTCCCTGAATACAAGGCCTGTCCCGCGTCAGACGGGGCAGGCTTTTTTGCAATTGTAGTGAACATCGAACATTGCCCATCGAACGTCCAACCTCGAGAGCGCTGCTGAACATCGCACTTCGAACATCGAGCCTGAACGTCGTACATCGAACGGTACTCGACGTTCGCTGTGGGATGTCCGATCTTCGATGTTCGGTGGGGCTCTCCGAGCTCTCCGAACTGGCGACGGGTCCATGACAGGCGCTGCTGGCGATCAGACGATCCAACTCGACGAGGCCGTCCTTCAGACTCGATTGGAGGGAGGGCCGATCGTTCTTTCCGAGGACATCTCCACCGTGCGGTCCGCGGCGGTGGGCATTTGGGTTCGTTGGGGCGCCAGCCACGATTCCGTGGAGAGGATGGGGTCGTCTCACCTGCTGGAGCACATGGTCTTCAAGGGTACCGAGGGGCGGACGGCTCGCCAGATAGCGCTCGAGATCGAGGGGATCGGTGGCTCGCTCGATGCTTACACTTCGCGCGAGCACACGGCCTGCTACGCCAAGGTACTGGATGAGCACCTCCCGATCGCCGTCGACGTACTCACGGACCTGGTCTTCAGGCCGCTGCTGCGGCAGGAGGACCTCGAGATCGAGCGCCGGGTGATCCTAGAGGAGATCGCCGGGGTCGAGGACACGCCGGAGGAGCTCGTCTTTGATTTGCACGCGCGCTCCACTTGGGGCGAGCATCCGTATGGCAACCCGGTTCTGGGAACGGCGGAAACGGTCAGCGCAATAACGCTTGACGACATTCGCGGCCTTTGCAAAGCCGCTTATCGGCCGAGCGCCTGCGTGGTCGCCGCGGCCGGGAACCTGGAGCATGAGGAGCTACTTGAGTTGGTGGCGCGCCACTTCCCCCAGACTCGCGAGCAGGTGGAGACGCCGGGCGTTCCCGAGCCCGCTCCGGCAGGGCCGGAGGAGAAACAGGTCGAGCGCGACACCGCGCAGGCCCACATCTGCATGGGTGCGCCCACCTTCCCGCGTAGCGATCCGCGCCGCTACGCCTCGATCCTCATCTCCACGGCCCTGGGCGGTGGAATGAGCAGCCGACTGTTCCAGCGTGTCAGAGAGGAGCTGGGCCTGGCGTACACGATCTACACGTTCCAGTCGTTCTACGCCCGCGGCGGCCTGGCCGGGGTGTATATGGCGGCCCGGCCCGATAGCGCCGACCGGGCGGTCGAGGAAGTCCGTGGCGAGCTGGGCTCGCTGTCTGGCAGCGGCCTTGCAACTGAGGAGCTGCGCGCAGTCAAGAACCAGACGAAGGGGCAAGTACTGCTGTCGTTGGAGTCGACCTCGGCGCGGCTGCAGCGCCTCGCCGGTGTGGCACTTTACGACGAACCGTACCTGACTTTGGACGAGATCTGCGCGCGCATCGACGCGGTCGGGGAGGAGGAGGTGGCCGACCTGTGCCGGAGGTACTATGCTCCTGAGCACCAGGCAGTGATTCGCCTCGGCCCTGAGCCCCAGGGTTCCGAGCCCAAATAACGAGAGATCTGTCCGTCTTGTGCGGTTAGAGAAATCTGGCCCTTAACGAGCGAGGCTAGAGAGATGATCGTCGGGGTACCGAAGGAAGTCAAAACGGCGGAGAACCGTGTGGCGATGGTGCCTGCCGGGGCGGAGACCCTCATCGCCCACGGTCACAAGGTTCTTGTCCAGAAGAACGCCGGGGTCGGCAGTGGCTTCGATGACGCGGCGTACGAGGCTGCCGGTGCGACCGTGATCGACAGCGCCGACGAAGTATGGGCGGAGTCGGAGATGATCGTGAAGGTGAAGGAGCCGATCCCCGAGGAGTACCCGCGCGTCAAGCGGGATCATGTGGTCTTCACCTATTTCCACTATGCCGCGGACGAGCGGCTGACCAAGGCGATGCTCGAGACCGGCGCCGCGACCATCGCCTACGAGACGGTCCAGCTCGAGACCGGCGAGCTGCCCCTGCTCACGCCGATGAGTGAGGTTGCGGGCCGCATGGCGATTCAGGAAGGCGCGAAATACCTGGAGAAGACGTTCGGCGGCCTCGGCATCCTGCTGGGCGGAGTACCCGGCGTGCATCCTGCCGAGGTCGCGATTCTCGGCGGTGGAGTAGTCGGCACCCAGGCCGCCTGGATGGCCGCCGGGCTCGGCGCTCGCGTCACGGTCCTCGACATCAGCCTCGAGCGGCTGCGCTACCTGGACGACGTGATGCCCAAGCACGTCGTAGGCGAGTACTCGAACCGGCACAATATCCTGGCTGCGATCAAGCGCGCCGACCTCGTCGTCGGGGCGGTACTGCTGCCCGGCGCCAGGGCACCACACCTGGTCTCAAGGGAGGACCTGAAGCTCATGAAGGACGGGTCGGTGATCGTTGACGTCGCCGTCGACCAGGGTGGTTGCGTCGAGACCGTGAAGCCCACGACCCACGAGGACCCGACCTACGTGGTCGAGGGGGTCATCCATTACTGCGTGGCGAACATGCCCGGTGCCGTGCCGCGCACGTCAGCGCTCGCGCTGACCAACGCGACGTTCCCTTACGCGCTCAAGCTTGCGGACGACGGCTGGGAGAAGGCCTGCCGTGACGACCACGCGCTGGCGCTGGGCGTGAACACGATCGGGTCGAAGGTAACCTGCTTGGGCGTGGCGGAGGCCTTTGGGCTGGACTACACGCCTATCGAGGAAGTCCTCGGGTAAGGGTGGTCGGGATTCGGGGATTCGGGGACCAAGGGAACCTGGGAAGTCGAACGGCTCTTCTGGACTTCCCCTACTCCCCGACTCCCCGAATCCCCCAATCTCTTGGGGTTTCCGCAACTCCCCATTCCCTGGTCCATTGCGCCTCCGTGCCCCCTCTGTCTAGTATTGGAGGTTAGGCTACCCTGTCCGCCCTACCTGGGGGGTTGTGAGGGTCTGGAAAGCGGTGTGCTCCCGCCCACCGCCGGGAGGATGAGCTGATCTCATGGGCTTTGGCTGGTTCGACACTGGCAGGCTGCTTCCAGTCAACGACATAGCTGTCGATCTGGGCACGGCCAACACGCTGATCTATGTGAGGGGCGAGGGTATCGTCCTGAACGAGCCGTCGGTGGTGGCCCTCGACAAGTCGAACGGGAAGGTGCTCGGCGTCGGGCTGGAGGCGAAGGGCATGCTTGGCCGGACCCCCGGTGGGATCGAGGCGGTCCGCCCGCTCAAGGACGGGGTGATCGCTGACGTGGACGTCAGCGAGCTCATGCTCAGGCACTTCCTGAGGATGGTGACGGCCAAGCGCATCTTCCGCCTGAAGCCGCGCGTGGTTATTGGAGTGCCGTCGGGCATCACCGAGCTTGAACGTCGGGCCGTGCGGGCGGGTGCGCAGGCGGCGGGCGCCAAGGAAGTGTACATGGTGGCGGAGCCCATGGCCGCCGCGATCGGTGTGGGCCTGCCGGTCGAGACACCGACCGGCAACATGGTGATCGACATCGGCGGAGGTACGACCGAGATTGCCGTGATCGCGCTGGGAGGTATCGTCTCGGATACGTCGATCCGAGTGGGCGGCGACGAGATCGATGCGGCGATCGTCACGTTCTTGCGCAAGAACTACAACCTGCTTGTCGGCGAGCCGACGGCCGAGTCGATCAAGATCCAGATCGGCTCGGCCGCCCCGGTGGGCGACGAGCGAGAGATGGACGTAAAGGGGCGCGATCTCGTCTCCGGCATCCCGAAGACGGTGCGTATCCATTCCGAGGAGATCAGGGAACACATTCAGGAACCGATCCAGCAAGTCGTCGAGGCGGTTCGTCGCGCATTGGAGATCACGCCGCCCGAGCTGGCCAGCGACATAGTAGATCGCGGGATCGTGATGACCGGCGGCGGCTCGCTGATCCGCGGGCTGGATCGACTCCTGCAGGAAGAAACCAACTTACCGATCCACGTGGACGAGGAACCACTGACGTGCGTAGTCCGTGGCGGCGGACGCATCCTCGACGACCTTCCCAGATACAGAGGGGTGCTGTCC
>JBDHKT010000250.1:0-4043 GCA_039586255.1 Gemmatimonadota bacterium
TACGGCCGGTTCGGCCGCCGTTTCTGGCGGCGTTTCCTCCGCACGCCGCGGGCCGTGCACGCCTTCCTGCACAAAGGCCGTCGCCAGAACGACGGGCAGGAGTACGACGAGCAGCCCGAGGGCGAGGCCGGGGAACCAGTCCGGCAGGCCGAGCCCCTCGGTCAAGGTCTGGGCCACCTGGAAGGCGATCCACCCACCGACCACGTATATGCCCAGCACCTGCCAGAGGGATCGGCGGTGGATCTCATGGATTAGCCGCTTGAGACGGGACATAGCTGCCACCTGCAGCCTGAGGTATGTGGGATTGCTGGTATCCGGTTGCGATTAAGATGCGGCCTGAGCAGCCGCATATCAACGAGCGGCGTCAGTCCAGCGACTCATATTTCTCCAGCAGCGTACAGAAGCGCGGGTGCGAAGGGGGGGCCGGCCGACCCACTCCAGTCTTCACAACTGGCATGATCGTTCTCGTCGCGGGCATTGTGCTCCAGTCATTCCTCCAATCCCATCCGCTTCAGCAGCGCATCGAACCGCGGGTCCTCGCGTAAGCAATCGAAGAATGGGAGGTGTTTGAGAACGGCGAGCAGCGGGTCACGCTCATCGTAGGCGCGGCCGAGCCACTCGAACGCCTCGTCTTTTCTCCCCAGTCCCGCACTCACCCACGCGAACACGAACGGCTGCACGTATTCGCGGCGTGATCGCGCCAGCAGCTCGTCGTAGATGGCCTCTGCTTCCGCCGTCTTGCCCGAAGCCGCATAGATCACTGCAAGGTTGCTAAGGTTCCACGGGTGCGGTCCCGCCAGGGCAATCGCAGTTTGCATGGCTGCGATCGACTCCGTGTACATGGAGCTCATCATATAGGCTTCCGCTAGGCTCCAGTGTGCCCACCAGTTCGACGGGTCGAGTTCGACCGCCCTGCGCAGCCGGGTAACCGCCTCTTCGTGGCGACCCACCCGACAGAGGATCTGGCCCAGCCGGGTGTTTGTGGTCACGGAAAGCGGCTCGAGCTCCACGGCGCGGCGGACTTCGGCAACAGCCTCGTCGAAGCGCCCTCGCACATGGACCAGGTAAAAGCCATACCGCCAGTGCGCCTCGGCAGACGACGGATCGAGCTCGATCGCGCGGCGGAAGTGTTTCTCCGCGCCCGCCCAATCGTAGTCGTAGTGCATCACCATCCAGCCTAACACATAGTGCGTTTCGGCCAGCGCCTCATCCAGCTCGAGTGCCCGCATCGCCGCCTCTCGCGCCTTCGGCAGCGCCTGCTTGGGATGGAGGATGCCCACAGCGCCCAGGTGGCTGTACGCGTCGGCGAGGCCGGCGTGGGCGAGGGCGTAGCCGGGATCGAGGGCCAGCGCTTGCTCGAAGAATTCGATCCCTTTACGTGGATCCTCCCCTTTCGCGTCAACATACTGATTGACGAAGAAGCGTCCCTTGAGGTAGAGGTCGTAGGCTTCCAGGCTCTTCGTCGGCGGCTCGACCAGCCGCTCGCCAGCCCCGCCGGCTAGCGTAACCTGCAGTCTGTTTGCAATCGCCCGTGCGATGTCATCCTGGATGGCGAAGACGTCCTCCATCTCTCGGTCGTAGCGCTCCGACCACAGGTGATAGCCATCGGCGACGTTCACCAACTGCGCCGTGATCCGCAGGCGGCTGCCGGACTTTCTGACACTCCCCTCCAGCACCGTCGCCACCTTGAGCTTGGCTCCGATCTCACCGATGTCCGCCGGCTTCCCCTTAAAGGCAAAGCACGATGTGCGAGCGGCTACGCGCAGACCCTCGAGCTGGGCCAACGCGTTGATGATCTCTTCCGTCATCCCGTCGCTGAAGTACTCGGCCTCGGGATCGTCGCTCATGTTGGCGAACGGCAGCACGGCGATCGATTTTCGCTCGACATCATGCGCGACGGCAGGCGGTGGGCTCGATGGCGGCTCGGCGGGTTCGGCTGTGGCCTGCTCCGTGCGCCGCACGCCCTGCGGCGTGATGTCGTACGCCCAGGCGAGGACCAGGGCGACGACGGCATAGACCACCGCAACGCGATAGACCTTCCGTCGCTTCAGCTCGGCGAGAAAGCTGCCCAGCTTCGAGGCTGGCCCGCTCACGGGGTGTGCTCAACGCTGTCCCCAGCAGGATTAGGCCAAAACCGTGCTTGAAGAACCCCGCCACAAAGATGCGCCTTCGGCTGCTAGGCCGGCAAGACGACATTGTCCGGCCGCGTTACCCCTGGTAGGTTTGCCGACCTATGAACGAAGGCCAGATCTACGCCGGCACCTCCGGCTACTCGTATCCCGAGTGGCAGGGCTCGTTCTACCCGGAGAAGCTGCCGCAGAAGGGGTTCCTGGAATTCTACGCCGGGAAGTTCTCCACCGTCGAGATCAACAACACGTTCTACCGCTTCCCGAAGGCGAGCCTGCTGGAAGGGTGGCGCGACGGCACGCCCGACGCCTTCAGCTTCGCAGTGAAAGCGAACCAGGGGATCACCCACAAGGGCCGGCTCCAGGACGTGGAGGAGCTAACCCGCGATTTCGTCGAGCGCTGCCGGCTGTTGGAAAACAAGCTGGGGCCCATCCTCTTCCAGCTACCGCCCTATTTCAAGCGGGACGATGAGCGGCTGGCCAACTTCCTCGACCACCTGGACCCGCGGCTGCGCTACGCCTTCGAGTTCCGCCACCAGAGCTGGTTCGACGACGCGGTGTTCGAGTTGCTCTCCGACTCGGGGGTAGCGCTCTGCGTCTCGGAGGGCGACAAGCTGGACACGCCGCGGATCGCCACCGGCCGCTTCGTCTACGCCCGCCTGCGCCGCGACGAGTACAGCGACGAGGAGCTGGCAGGCTGGCACGACTGGATGGCGGAGCAGGCCACGGCGGGCCGCGATGTCTTCGCCTACCTGAAGCACGATGAGGAAGGCGAGTCGCCCGAATACGCCCTGCGCCTGCTGGCCGGGGCCTAGGAGGGCGGCGAGAAGCGGGTCGGAGGCGGACGCGCCGCAGCACGCCTGAGTGCCAGGGAGCCGCGCGGGCGGTCCGAGCGAAGGTGGTGTATCCGAAGCGAGACCGCCCGCCGGCGACCTAGCACCCCCCCGCCCCCGCTCCCCGCCCAGCGCTGCTTGCCGGAGGGCCCAGGGCGCCCCATGTTTATGCGCCTTTCACGCGGGAGACCCAGCCGGAACAGGATGACGGGAGCACGCGGCCAGCGGCAGCGCGGCCGTCCGACATCAAGGAGGGAAAAGGACATGGCCGGCATATATCGTTCGCTCTACTACGCCGACGTCACTGTGGGCAGCGGCGGCAGGCTGACCATACCTCAGGAGACACGCGAGGACCTGGGGATCGAGGACGGCAACACGCTGACCCTCCGGGTCGAGGAAAGCCCGGACGGCCAGCGCCAGATGGTCATCTGGAAGTCGGCCCAACAGACGGAGGAGTAGTTCCCCAGTCCCCCCGCCCCCCCGGCCCCGCCGCCCGACCCGCGGGGGGCCCGAACCGCATCAACTCACCGGTGTCGAGCTCGCCACCCCGTGGATGTAGTCCTTCAACATGCGATTCTCGAATTTCGTCTTCCGCAGGTGGGCGCGCACCACGTCACCGATCGAGATAATCCCGACCAGCCCGCTCTCGTCCATAACCGGTAGGTGACGGATCCGATTCTTCGTCATGACACCCATGACGTAGTCGAGATCATCCTCGGGGACACCGATGATCACGTCCCGTGTCATCACATTGCCGATGAGCGTCGCCTCTACCTGGTCGCAGCGCTCAGCGGCCTCCCGCAGAATGTCACGCTCCGTGATAATCCCGACGACAATACCGTTCTCCGCCGTCACCACCAAACTGCCGATGTTATTCTCGTTCAGCCGCATAATTGCGTCGTGGACCGTCGCCGTCCCACCGATCGTCACGACGTCGGCTCCCTTCTCGCGAAGGATGTCTTTGATCCGCATGGTTGGGGCTCCTTTCTGGAAGGTGCCGCCAGGGCACAAAACACCGCGCACGAGGTTTTTCTAGCCCGGGCCGGCAATTTCGCGAGGTGCGATTGGTCTGCAGAACGATTAC
>JBDHKT010000251.1:0-4035 GCA_039586255.1 Gemmatimonadota bacterium
CTCCGGGTCGACCGGAGCGAGCGGGCCCCCGGCTCCTCCCGGCGCCAATCGGATCCGTGTTGAGATTCCTTTGACGGCGGGCTGCTAGTCGTGAAGCAGCGATGCTGGCATTCCACAAGAACGGCGGGGATCTCACCCCCGCACTCGCCTGATCCCGTGGCCGCGGCCCGCGACTTGGGTGTTCTGGGCGAGCGGCTGGCCGCGAGACATCTTCACAAGCTTGGCTACACGATCCTGGCGCGGAATTACCGCTTCGGTCGCCGCGAGATCGATCTCATAGTGGCGCGCGACGATCTCGTCGCCTTCGTCGAAGTAAAGGCCCGTGCCGGCACCGGTTACGGCCACCCCCTGGAGGCGATCACCGCCCAGAAACGCCGCGAGATTGAGCGGGTCGCTCGATTCTGGCTCCACCGTCACGGCCGGCCTGCCCTGCGCTGCCGGTTCGATGCCGTGGGGGTCATCGTCCGGCGCGATCAGGCGCCGATCATCGAGCACCTGCCGGACGCCTGGCGGCTCGGCGAGTAGCGGCGCTACCGGTCGCGGCCTGCACTTGCCTCTTCGCCCGGATGCCCGAATAGTACAAGGCGGTTCGCAGTGTGCGGGCCTCGTCAGGCAGTTACTTCAAGCTCTCGCAGAGGTGAACATCGTGTCTAGCGCAATCCGCCTTCTTTCTCTCACGTCCGTTGCCCTCTGTGCCTTCGTGCTGGGGGCGCCGCGTCTCGCGGAGGCCCAGGCGGGCCGCTCGCTCTTCGAGCTCTTGGATCCAGAGGGCGAGCTGACGGTCGGCGCGGAGGTGCGGGGTGCCCTCTCCGCCGCCGACGTCCGGGATCCCAGCGACAGCTATGTGGAGGCATGGGCGTTGGAGGGACGGGCCGGTGAACCGGTCACGGTCGACATGATCTCAGACGAATTCGACTCCTACCTCTACGTGGTTGGGCCGGGTCTCGGCGAAACGCTGCGCGACGACGACAGCGGTGGGGCGTGCCATGCCCGGATCACCTTCACCTTCCTGGAGAACGGGACGTTCCATGTGATCGCCAGTTCGACCTCTTCGCAACGGACGGGGCCCTATATCCTGCGAGTGTCGGACACACCGGGGCCCACCGCCGGCTACTCGTGCGGCGGTACGAACCCCGCGCTGCTCACCGATCTGCCCACAGATGGACGGAGGCTCGAGGTGGGTGACGTGGTCTCGGGCAATCTGACCAGTGAGAGCCCGACGATAGACGATGGCCGCAGAGCAGAGGCCTGGCTGCTGGAAGGCCGCGCCGACGAGTCCGTCGTCGTGATACTGGAATCGAACGCCTTCGACGCCTACCTGTACGCAACAGGCCCCGGGCTCGGTGACGTGCTGTCCGACGACGACGGGGCGGGCGAACTGAACTCGAGGTTGACTTTCACGTTCCCTGTCGATGGTGCCTACCTGGTGGTGGCGAGTCAGTTGAGCGGCGGCGGGACGGGAGCGTATACGATCCGGGTGGAGGAGCCGATCGACCTGGCAGGACTGCCCACGGAAGGTCGAGCCGTGGTGGTCGGCGGTGCTGTGGACGGCTACCTGACACTGGACGATCCCGTTACCGCCGACGGGCGGCACGGCCAGGCGTGGGCGCTCGAAGGCCGCGCCGGTGAGATCTATGTCGTCGAGTTGATCAGCGACGACTTCGACGCCTATCTCTACTTTGCGGGCCCCGGGCTTTCGCAGCCGCTGACCGATGACGACGGTGCCGGCGACCTGAACTCCCGTATCAGGGTCAGTTTGCCCGAGAGCGGCACCTACAGGGTCGTCGCGTCGGCTCTCGACGGTGATACGTCGGGTAAATTCCAGTTGGTCGTGAATCGCGGGGAGCCGTAGGACCGAGCCGACCGGGTGGCGCCGTGGATGGAGCGCCGCGGCGCCACTCCGCCGCCGCCGGCGTCAGGGTTCCGTTGCTGGCCTGCAGCCCCGGGGATAGATTGCTGCGAACGTAGCCCTCAAGAATGGCGCCGGTGCGGATGGCGGGAGGGAGGGCTCACTCCTCCGCGCAGCGGCTAACCCTTTTGACCCACAAAGATGCATCGTCCCGCACTCGCACGTATCTACCGTCCGCGCAACTTCTCCGAGATCATCGGGCAGGACCACGTGTCGGCGACACTGAGGACGGCGGTAGAGCGGGGCAGAGTCGCACACGCTTATCTGTTCTGTGGGCCGCGCGGCATTGGCAAGACGACTGCCGCCCGGGTCTTGGCCATGGCGCTCAACTGCGAGGATCGCGAGAACGGCGAGCCGTGCGGGAAATGCGAGAGCTGCGAGCGAATCTGGTCCGGTCGCACCTCCCTGGATGTCGTTGAGATCGACGCGGCGTCCAACCGCGGGGTCGACGATGCCCGCGATCTGCGCGAGCGTGCGATGTACGCCCCGTCGGGGGAGTCGCGCTACAAGGTCTACATCATCGACGAGGCTCACATGCTCACGCGCGAGGCGTGGAACGCGTTCCTCAAGATCCTCGAGGAGCCACCGCCGCGCGTGATCTTCGTGCTCGCTACCACGGAGCCGGGCAAGATCTATCAATCGGCGCCCCCGATCCTGTCGCGCTGCCAGCGGTTCGACTTCCGGCGCATCACCCTCGATCAGATCCGCGGGCGGTTGCTCGAGGTACTGCGCGCAGAGGGCGTGGAGGCCGAGGAAGCTGCGCTTTCGCCAATCGCGCGAAAGGCGGACGGTGCCCTCCGCGATGCGTTGTCGGCGTTGGATCAGGTGCTCGCCTTCAGCGGCGAGCGCATCACCGCCGAGGACGTCCACCTCGTGCTCGGCCTGATCGAGGAGGAGCTGTATCTCGAGCTGTTCGAGATCCTCCGTGAACGACGGGCCGCCGATGTGTTCGCCTACGTTCAGCGGCTGGTCGACGGTGGCTACGACCTGGAGGAGTTCTACAAAGGGCTCGGGGATGCGTTGCGGCTCCTGCTGCGCATACGGCTCGAGGACGGCGAAGCAATGACCGGCGTGTCGGAGCAGCTCTCCGAGCGCTACATAGAGCTGGCCCGGCACTTCGCCCCGGGTGACCTTCTGCGAATGCTCTCGGCGCTCGCCGAGCTGGACACCGACGGGCGTTTCCGCAAGAGCGAGCAGCAGCGCATCCTGGTGGAAGTCACGCTGCTCAAGTTTGCCATGCTGGACCGCACGGTCGAGCTCGAGCAGCTGATGGAAGCGGTCCGCGGCGAGCCGCCCTCGAACCCGAACCCCGGCCTGCAGGCTCCGGAGGCGCCCGCCCGGGCGAAAGGGCCCGCGCCCGAGAGGAAGCGTGGGAGGGGTCCGGAGTCTTCCGGGGGACCGCCCGACCCGCCGGCCGGTGGCGGCGAAGGATCGCCGGACCCGGTTCGTTCCGCCTGGCTGGAGATGATCACCGACGCCAGAGTTCTGCGACCGGGCCAGGGAATCGCGCTGAGGGCGGTCCAGATCAGTGATCTAAGCGCCGACGGCGAGCTTGGCGTGGCGGCAGCCAAAGGCACGCCCGCCGCGGAGGTTCTGGACGACAAGGTCACCCGGCGGCGGATCGAGGAGGAACTAACACGGCGGCTCGGGCGTCCTATACGAATAAGAGAAGAAGCGCAGGGCGAGCCGCTGCCGCCGAGGGTAAGCCAGGAGACATCCAAACGGCAGAGGCTGGCCCGGCTGGTGGACGGCGATGAGGGGCTGCAGAAGATCGTGGACAAGCTAGATCTGGAGTTGATGGACTGAGGCGGAACGCCCCGAAGGGCCGGAAAGGGTTGGCCTTGCGTGCATTTGGGTGATTCGTAAACTTCAACCGTGATGATGGGTGAGCGGGAGTAACCAGGATGAACAGTCTCCACCAGTTGTTCCAGCTGGTCCAGCAAGGTCAGGCAAGGCTGACCGAGATCCAGACGCAACTGGCATCTAAGACGGTCACGGCCAGCAGTGGGGGCGGCTTGGTCAAGGTGGTGGCGGACGGCCAGGGCCGGATTCGTGAGATCAAGATCGATCCGTCCGTGGTAGATCCCTCTGACATCGAGATGCTGGAGGACCTGGTGCAGGCGGCC
>JBDHKT010000252.1:0-5714 GCA_039586255.1 Gemmatimonadota bacterium
GATCGCGTAGGCATCTACGGCCACTCGGGCGGCGGCTTCATGTCCACCGCCGCGATGCTGGTCTACCCGGACTTCTTCCACGTCGCAGCCTCATCGTCGGGCAATCACAACAACGATGTCTACAACCGCTGGTGGTCGGAGAAGCACCACGGCGTCAAAG
Source organism: Gemmatimonadota bacterium (assembly GCA_039586255.1). GTDB lineage: Bacteria > Gemmatimonadota > Gemmatimonadetes > Palauibacterales > KS3-K002. Next base: position 161 of record JBDHKT010000252.1, read on the forward strand.
AAGAGGTGGACGACTCGGCGAACGTTACCTTCGAGTACAGTATCGAGAAGAACTCGGATCTCGCGGCGAACCTTAAGGGCCACCTGCTGCTCACCACGGGCGACATCGACAACAACGTGCACATGGCCGGAACGCTGCGGATGGCCGAGGCTTTGGCCAAAGCCAACAAGCGGTTCGACTTCTTCATCTTCCCGGGCCAGCGCCACGGCTACGGCGACATGGGGGACTACTGGTTCTGGCTGCGCGCCGAGTATTTCGTCAAGCATCTGCTCGGTGACGAACGCGTGGCGCCAGATATCACGGAGCTCAATCTGGAACGGGAGCAGACAGGAGGGCGATCGGGCGGCCGCTAGAGTCCGCTTACTCGCGCTCACAGAACGACGGGGGCGGGGCTCGCGATGCGAGGCCCGCCCCTTGACACATCGCACCATAGAGACCTTCGTAGAGCAGGCCAACGCTGCCTACGCCCTCCCCGGCTTTGCGAATACCCTACATGGGAGGGTTTAGGTGAAGAAGGTCATACTACTCCTCATCGCAGTCGCCGCCATCGCCTTCCTGGTACCCCGAAGCCGAGATCGGATAATGAGCGCCATCCCGTTCTTGAGCGAGGCTAGCAACCAGCGATCGGCCACGCGTGCCCTGCAGCAGATCGCGGCGTACGTGCAAGCGACGGCCACGCAGACCGGACGTTACCCGGGTACCGATGAATTTTCTGATTGGCTGGTGCAGGCGGACCTCAGCGCCGAAGACCCCTGGGGCTCCGGTTACTACCTCGAGGTTTTCCCCGACTCGTTTGTCGTGGGATCGCGCGGTCCCGATTCGCGGATGCGCACGCCCGATGACGTACGCCTGGCCGATGGAATTGCGGTACGCGAGGTGGGGTTGATCCCCGATTATACGCCGGCGCCGCCGCCGTCTTCCACGAAGACGCGGGCAATGCGCGCGGCCGAAGCGGCGAGCAAGGGTAAGGGCGAGTGACGACAGCCTCACCCTGACGCCGCCAGCGCCTCTTTGATTCCCGCGATAACCCGGTTCAAGTAGCGGCTCGAGCCCCCCCGGGCTCGGCCCCAGGCGCACTCCCGCGGTCCCGCGCGTCGCGGCTTCTACCGGCCAACGTTCAAGTCAGGTTAAGTGTTTCTGAAACGGGCGCCGGCTTCTTGCCTTTGGAATCCCGGGAGAACCGTGAGACTCACTCCGCTCTGGATAGTACTGATCCTGACGGCCGCGCCGGCCGCGGCCCAGACAGATCGTGAGGACGGAACGGCACGTAGTGCGCCTTCCCTGCGGGCGCTGCGGATCCAAGACGGTTTCGACCTTCGCCTGGACGGCCTGCTCGACGAACCGGCCTGGCAGGACGCGGATCGGGTCAACGGCTTCCGCCAGCGCGAACCGCTCGAGGGGGAACCGGCCACCGAAGACACCGAAGTCCGCGTCCTCTACGACGGGGAGTACCTTTACATAGGAGTCCGAGCGTTCGACTCAGAGCCCGACCGCATCGTCGCCCGCCAGCTCGAGCGCGACTCGCCTTTGGGAATCGCGCGTTTCGGACCCTCGGGTGGAGACGACGCCGTCGAGATCATCCTCGACACGTTCCACGACCGTCGCAACGCCTACTACTTCGCGACGAATCCCCAAGGCGTGCTGGTCGATGGCCTGATAACCGACGAATCGTTCCGCGCCGACCTCAACTGGGACGCAGTCTGGGATGTGCGAGCGCGCATCACACCCGAAGGCTGGAGCGCCGAATTCCAGATCCCGCTGCGCAGCATCCGCTTCCCCGCCCGAGACGGCGAGCAGACTTGGGGCTTCAACGTGCAGCGGGCCGTAATGCGGAAGAACGAACAGAGTCTCTGGACGGCCTGGTCCCGGGACAACGAAGGACTGACCCGGGTGAGCCGGGCTGGTGAGCTTACGGGCCTCGAGTCGCTGCCGGGCGGCCTCGATATGTACGTGAAGCCGTACGTGCTCGGTGAGGCGGGCCGCGACTACGTCGAACAGCCGACCGGCAACGTCGACCTGGACGGCGCCGTCGGACTCGATGCCAAGCTGGGGCTCCCGTCGGGCTTGGTAGTCGACCTCACTATCAACACCGACTTCGCCCAGGTTGAAGCGGACGACGAGCAGATCGACCTTACCCGCTTCAGTCTTTTCTATCCCGAGAAGCGCGAGTTCTTCCTCGAGAACGCCGGAATCTTCCAGTTCGGGACTGCGGGCTTCGGACATCATGCACCGGACATCATCCTCTTCTTCTCGCGCCGCATCGGCCTCGCCGAGGAGCAGACCGTACCGATGCTCGCCGGTGGCAGACTGACCGGTCGCGCCGGCCGCCAGACGATCGGTTTCCTGAACGTGGTTACCGGCGAGGACGAGAGCCTCGGCGCTCACCTCACCAACTTCGCCGTCGGTCGCGTCAAGCGAGATGTAGGACAGCGCTCATACGTTGGGGCGATCATCACCAGCCGTCTCGAGGAGGGTGGCGGCAACAACCTGGCGGGCGGCGTGGACTGGAACCTGTGGCTCTCGAACGGGCTTGCCCTCGAGGGTTTCTACGCGCGCAGCAGCGACTCGAATCCCGGAGGAGACGACTACTCCTGGCGCGCAACGCTCGATTACACGAGCGACCTGCTGGGCTGGCGGGCCGAGCATCTAGAGATCGGCCCGGAAATGTCACCCGGTATCGGGTTCATCCGCCGCCACGATGTCGCGAAGACTTCCGGATCTATCAGGCTCACACCGCGTCCGCCGATCGGCGGCCTCCGCAAGATAGACATTCGCAACGAGCTCGAGTACGTGGCCAGCGTCTCGACCCGGGGGGTCCAGGACCGACGCTGGGAGCTCAGCGTTTCGCCGGAGCTCAACTCGGGGGACGACGGCCGCTTCAACGTCACCTACCAGTTCCAGCGCCTCGATAGCGAGTTCGAGCTCGCACCGGATGTAATCGTGCCGCCAGGCGACTACGAGGACTGGAACTTCCGCGGGAACCTCAGCACGAGCCGGGCACGTGCGATATCGGGCGGGCTCAGCGGCGGCGGCGGCGGCTTCTGGGGCGGGAAGCGCTGGTTTGTGGGGGCCGACCTGGCGTTCGACAGCCCACACTTCGGGCTCGAACTCAGCTACGAACACAACGACGTGGACGTGCCGGGCGGCGCCTTCAAGACGGAACTCGTGAGAGGTCGGCTCAAGCTGGCGGCCAACACCCGACTGTTCGGCAACGCACTCGTTCAGTACAACAGCCAGACCCGCGCCTTCTCCGCCAACCTGCGCATCAACTGGATCCACCGCCCGGGCAGCGACCTGTTCATCGTGTTCAACGAGCAGCGCGAGGTATTCGGCTCCAGCTGGAACCCGGAGAGCCGCGCATTCATCGTCAAGCTCACCTACCTGATATGGTTCTAACGAGCCGGGTGTAGCGCTTCGATGAGCTCTCCGATAACCCGGTTCAAGTAGCGGCTCGAGCCGCCCGGGCTCGGCCCGAGGCGCACGACCACCATATCGAGTGACGGGATTATCACCGTGTTCTGGCCCATGAACCCGGCCGGCCAGTAAGCGTCGCGCGGCACGTCGGGAGCCGCGCCACCCGCGTTCACCCAGAACAGCCCGCCGTAGCCGCGCCGCGGGTCCGTTGGGGTCGGGGTGCTGATGAACTCCACCCAACCCTCCGGAAGGATGCGCTCGCCTTCCCACACGCCGTCCCACAGATGCAGCAACCCGAAGCGAGCCCAATCGTGGGCGCTCACGAAATCGTAGCCCGTCATGATGAAGTTGCCGTACGTGTCGGTCTCCAACACGACGTTCCGCATGCCGGTCCTGTCGAACAGCGCGCGCTGCGGGAAGCTGAGATAGTCCTCACCCCTGGCCTCGACCGTCTGCCGTCTCGCTGGTATACGAGAGCGAGTCACCAACGCCGTAGTTCTTGAAGTCCAGCCCGCTGCTCATGTGAAGCAGATCCCGGATCCTGATCTCGCGTCGCGGATCGGCCGGGTCCTCATGCCACTCCGGCACCGGCGCGGGCTGATCGAGCTCGAGCTCGCCTTGCTGCACGAGAACGCCGACGAGCGCCGCCGTGATGCTCTTGCCCTGCGACCAGCTTATCTGCGGGGTGTGGCCGGTGAATCCAGGCGCGTAGCGCTCGGCGATTATTTTGCCGCGGTAGACCACGACGAGGGCTCGAGTGTTCTGACCCGCGTCCTTCATCGCCCAGTCGAGCACCGCGTCGAAAGCTTGCGAATCCGCCTCAGCCGGCAGCGGTGCGTGCGAGTCGAGGTCACCGGTCGGCCACGGCTGCCCAGCGGGATCGGGCAGACTCGAGGGGACCACGATCGGCCTGAAATGGATCTCCCCCGATTCCCGCTCGTGGATGACGCACCCCTGGTCGCCGTAGTAGGTCGCCGTGCGGGCGGGCGCGCCCGGCGCTGTCACCGTCACGCTTCGGTCCTCGGCGTCGACTTCGTACTCGAACGATTCCTCCCAGCGGAACGCCGGAAAGCGAGCGATGTCCTGCGCGATCACGGCTTCGGGGTCGCGCTGATAGTCGCGACCCACGACATAGAGGCCGGCGCACAGGTGATGGGCGCCCCAAGCCGCAGCGTGCTCTCGCTCCTCGGCGGTTCGGCTCTCCTGCGACACCGCATCCCGCGGGACAGCGGCCACGAGAGAAGCGGCGGCGCACATAGCGATGCAGACATGGCTATTCTGGATCATGTGCCTCCTCCTTTGACAACCGATACACTAAGACGCGGCCGCCTCCAGATCCACCCGCCCGTGAGTCAGCGGACGGTCCAAACCGGCGATGGGATTCAGATCTCCTATAGCGCAGCGTAACCTGGCAGGTAGATTGCCACCGATGTAACCGGCCGCAACTGCAACCTCTGGGACCTGGAGGCTTGCGATGACCACGGGGAAACTGGTCATCGGTCTCGACTTCGGCACCGACTCGGTCCGGACGGTGATCGTGGACGCGGACACGGGCGCGGAGGTGGCGAGCGCCGTCCGCACCTTCTCCCGCTGGACTGAGGGCCGCTACTGCGATCCGGCGGCCAACCGGTTCCGCCAGCACCCGCTCGACCACCTGGAGGGGCTGGAAGCGACGGTGCGCGACGCGCTCGCCAAGGCGCCGCCCCGTGCCGCCGAGCGGATCGCGGGCATCACCGTCGATACGACCGGTTCGACGCCGGGGCCCGTGGACCGCGGGGGCACTCCGCTCGCCCTGCTACCCGAATTCGCAGACGACCCCGACGCCATGTTCGTCCTCTGGAAGGACCACACTGCGGTGGGCGAGGCGGAGGAGATCAACGAGGTCGCCCGCAGCTGGGGAGGTGAGGACGTCACCAAGTACGTCGGCGGCGTCTATTCCTCTGAGTGGTTCTGGTCGAAGATCCTCCACATCCTGCGAGGCAACCCGCGCGTGCGCGAGGCGGCCTTCTCCTGGGTCGAGCATTGCGACTGGGTTACCGCCGTGCTGACCGGTACGACCGACCCGCTGACGATGAAACGCAGCCGCTGCGCCGCCGGGCATAAGGCGATGTGGCACGCCTCGTTCGGCGGCCTTCCGCCG
>JBDHKT010000253.1:0-6545 GCA_039586255.1 Gemmatimonadota bacterium
GGGGGAAAGGTGGAGAATCACGAGGTCGTCGCCGCATGGGGCCTGGTACCACCAGACGCCGTAGTAGTGTTCCAGGAGCGTAGGGTCCTGAGCGGGGAACGTCATATATGAGGGCAGTCGAGCGAGCGTATCGAGGATCGCGCCGTGCACGTCGCGCTCCAGCACGATGTCCAAGGTGTCCGTTAGGGTCCCATCAGACTGCCGGAGCGGGGAGTGTTGCGACGTGAGGCGACCCGTCGTCGGGTTGCCAACCCAGTAGCCCACGAAGTATCCATCGCGTGGCCGCGTTGAGAAGCTTTCCCCCCCTAACCCCGGTCACAGCAAGAACTCCAATATGAGCAGGAAGAGCCAGAGCGAAACGAATTAGACGTCGCTCCGGGGGCTGGACTTCTCGGCACAGTAACGGAAGTTCCTGCCGGACCTGTGCCTCTTGCCAACGTCCACGACGTCGACAAGTCGGCCACCGCTCGCTTCAACGATGCGCTCGACTTGCCCACGCGGGACGTAGTGGATTTCTACCGGAGGCATACGACGAACGAGCTTCCAGACTCGGCGGAGGTGCCGACGCCGAAGGGTGTAGAGCCGGGCGCGCAGTGAGCCGGCCTCGTACGGCTTACCGCTGGGCACCTGGAAGATCGCGAACCCGCCCGCTCGCAGCACGCGGAAGAACTCGCGGATGTAATTCCCGGCAGCTTCGGGAGGTACGTGCTGAAGGGTGATGTTCGTATACACGAAGTCGAAAGAGTTGCGGTCGAGGATCTCCAGGTTGTCGACTGAGTTGACCCGATAGTCGACGCGGTCGCCGTGCCGGTTGAATTCGCGGGCCTTTTCTATCATGGACTCCGCGATGTCCACGCCGACGACTTGTTCGAAGTGCTCTGCAAGCGCCTGGCTCAGGCGCCCCACTGCGCAGCCGAAGTCCAGGGCTCGCTGCCGCTCGAGTGTGAGACCTAGCTGCTCCACGTACTCGAGCACTCCCTGGATCTCCCGCTCGCCGGTCCGGAAGAACTCAGCCGGATCCCACTTGCCATGCCTGAGGCTCTTGTCCGACAGAACCGCGTATAGGGGGTCGTCCCGACCCAGCTTCTCATACGTTCGCTTCACGAATTCGAGGGTCATTAGGTACTCGCCAGCGGAGGCCGATCAGCGCAGCGTGTCGGGAGTAAACGTCTCTTCGATGATGTACTCTATGATGGTGGATTCTAGGGCTGGGTAACGCCGACAGAGGGTTGCCCATACTCGCGCTCGATCAGCACCGCGCGCGGCCAATTCTAGCGCTTGGTCTTTGACTCGGGCCACTTCGGCGTCGGGTGGCGGTGGCCAGGGCGCCTCCAGGCCACAACGACAACACACGCCCGTTTCGTAGTAGTAGCAGGAGCAGTGCCGTTCGTCGCAACTCGGGAGGTCGCCGGAGTGAAACCACTTATCCATCAGGCATCACCAGAAGCACGACTCGGCTGGCTGTCAGGGTTCTTAATTCTAACATACTTCCAACAAAGCCTACGGGCAAACGGACCGATACTCCCAAAAGGCTCAAAATGTGCACGACACGCTGCAGCGCCACGGAGTACTGATGTGAGTATTCACTCGCGAGCGGCAAGCACGATTTTGCCCAGATTGCGGCGCTCGTGAAGGTAGGTATGCGCCTCGATCGCGCCGGCACGATCGAGTGAGAAGGTCCGGTCTACCATGGTTCGGAGCTCGCCCGCAACGACCCCTTGGAAGATCTCGTCGAGCACCGGTCTGAGTAGCGGCTCTTTGTGTCCCAGGTTGAAGAGGCCCACTCCGGACACGCCGGTGGTGGACTCGACGAGCGACACGGGGTGAAAGCGGGGCATGCGCAGCAGCACGCGGAGCGCGCGCAGTAGGTTCAGCTTCTTCCCCGGCATCGCATCGCTCAGGCCGTAGAACACGGTGCGGCCGAGGGGTGCTAGCAGTCGACGGCAGGACCTCCAGGCTCGGCCGCCGACGGGGTCGAGGGCTATGTCGACGCCACGATCGCCGACCAGCTCGCGCACCTCCGGCTCCCAGTCGCCCCGAGAATCGAAACACGCCTCGGCGCCCAGCTCATCGGTGACAAAGGTCCGCTTGCGCTCGTCGCCGGCGGTGCCGATGACACGAACACCGGCACGCGCGGCGAGCTGTACGGCCGCCGTGCCCACACCGCCGCCCGCACCGAGGATAAGAGCGGTCTCGCCGTGCCGGGCGCGGGCCGACTCATGCAGACAGACCCAGGCCGTGAGGAAGACCAGCGGGATGGACGCTGCCTGCACCGGTGTAAGGGCCTCGGGGTAGCGATAGACGTGCTCGGCGCCGACGACGGCGTCGCAGGTGTAGCCGCCATGGCGCATGATGGCGACGGCTCGCTCGCAACAGCAGGTCGGCGAAGTTGACCCCAGCGGCCTCGACCCGGAGATGCACTTCACCCGCGCCCGGCTCCCGGAGCGGGACTTCTTGCTCGACCAAGACCTTGGGCGGGCCTTTGCGCGGTATCAGTATCGCTCGCGTGGTGAGCGCGGACATCTGCTGGTGTGCCTCGATGTAGTCAGCCGTCGCGCAACAGCTGCTCGATCTCGTCTTGCGCCCTCAGGGTCGGCACGCCGACGGCACGGGCCGCGGCGGCGACGTCGTCGAACTCAGGCTTGAAGTGGATGTGCCCGTCGGGCTCCCCTGGAACAGGGCGCGGCTCACCGCTTCCCTGCCCGTCTCGGGTACCAGGACTTCGATCCTGAGGCCGGTGCGGCCCTTCTTCATCTGCACCGGCTGGGTCCACGCGTCGATGGCGCCGGCCGCAAAGAGCTCCTCGAGGAGCGACGGGGCGTACTCGGGTGACATGTCGTCGATATCGGCCTGCATGACGATCAGGTCGCCGCGCTCGTCGAGGTCGGCGATGACCAGGCGCAGGCAGTTGGGGTGCGTGGAAGGGTCGCGGCCGCCGGCGCCGTACCCCGAACGAACCGGGGTGAAGTCGCCGTGCAGGCGCCGGCCGCCGCTGAGCACCGACAACAGCACCGCGCCGGTGGGTGTGGTAAGCTCGCCTTCCAGCTCGCTCTCTCGTACCGGCAGCCCCTCGAGTAATCTGATGGTGGCCGGTGCCGGTAGCGGTAGCGCTCCGTGCTGCGCGACCACCCAGCCGATCCCGACGGCGACGGGCCGGGTGAAGCAGAGCTCGATCCCTAGGTGCGAGACGGCGGCGCAGGCCCCGAGAATGTCGACGATGGCGTCGTCAGCGCCGACCTCGTGGAAGTGCACCTTGTCCGGCGAGATGCCGTGTATGCCGCCTTCGACGTCGGCCAGCTTGCGGAACGCCTCACGCGCCCACTCGCGTGCCTTCTCGTCGACCTCGGCCGCGTCGATGATCTCCAGTACATCTTTCAGGTGTCGGACGACACCAGACTCCAACGTCTCGACGTGAACCGCAGTCGCTTTGATACTGCCGCGCGAAACCTCCTCGATGCTGAGATCGACTTTGACCGGCAAGGAAGCGACGAGATTCTCGAGCCAGTCCGCCTCGAGCCCCAGATCGATGAGTGCGCCCAGGATCATGTCGCCGCTGATACCGGCGAACGGATCAAAGATGAGGCAGCGTGAGCGTTCTTCCATTCAAAACCCGCCTACTCGACGTACTTGATCCAGGCGCCGGTGTTAAAGCAGATGACGCTGTCGTCGGGACCGATATGACCGTCTGCGCGCAGGCGATAGAGCGCGGCGAGCGTCGCTCCGCCTTCGGGACAGGCGGCGACGCCGTGGTGCAGGAGCTCGTCCGCCGCGGCCAGCAGATCCTTGTCGCTGACGGCGACTGCGGCGCCACCGCTCTCCCTCACGGCCCGCAGGATCAGGAAGTCGCCCAAGGCGCCGGGGACGCGCAGGCCCCAGGCGATGGTCTCGGGGTCTTTCCATGGCTCCGCCGTCTCGGCGCCCGACTCCCAGGCGCGAACCATGGGAGCACAGCCGGCGGACTGGACGACGTACATGCGGGGACGCTTTCCGGGCTCGAGCCAGCCGAGCGTCTCCATCTCGGCGAAGGCCTTCCACATGCCAATGATCCCGGTGCCTCCGCCCGTGGGATAGATGATGGCGTCGGGCAGGCTCCAACCCATCTGCTCGGCGATCTCGTAGCCCATCGTCTTCTTGCCCTCGACGCGGTAGGGCTCGCGGAGTGTGGAGACGTCGAAGTAGCCGGTCTCCTGGGCGAACTCGCGCGCCTTGACGCCGCAGTCGGTGATCACCCCATCGATCAGCTCGACCTGAGCACCCAGCGCGCGACATTCGGCGATGACCAGGGGCGGTGTGTCCTTGGGCATGTAGACTCTCACCGGAACGCCCGCACGTGCGCCGTAGGCCGAGAGCGCTTCGGCGGCGTTGCCTGCCGACGGCGCGACGAACCCGGGGGAGCCGCCGGCGACCGCCCGGGGGACGGCGGCGGACATCCCGCGGGCCTTGAAGGAATAGGTGGGGTTGAGTCCCTCCTCTTTGACCAGAAGCTCGCGGACGCCCGCCGTCTTGGCCAATGCGGGCAGCGAGAGGAGCGGGGTGCCCCCTTCACCGAGGCTCACCGGCTCTTCATCGGCTCCCAACGGCATGACCTCGCGATAGCGCCACATGTCCCAGGGGCGACCCTCGAGGCTCTCGGGTCTGAACTTCTCGGCGATCTTCTCGAGCGGATAGACGGCGAGCAGCGGGGCGCCGCACTCGGCGCAGACGGTCGGCGTGCCCGCCGTATCGGTCTCGCGCTCGCAGCGCGAACAGCTCAGCGTGAAGTCGAGTTTCATGTCCGGGTCATGTTCATTTGGATTTCGCTATGGCCTGCTCGATGACACGCAGGCACGTGTCTCTTCCCTGGATCTCGAATATGTCGCTGAGCTCGGGTCCCTTAGTGGATCCGGAAACCGCGGCGCGCACGGGCATGAACAGCTTCTTGCCTTTCACCCCGGCTTCCGTCCCGGCGGCACGGATCGCAGCGATCACCGCGTCGCCGTTCCAATCGTCGACTGACTCGAGCGCCTTGTGGACGGACTCGAGGGTGCTCGGGGCTTCGGGAGCTTGAATCGCTTCCAGCGCTTCGGGCGTCCAGCTCATGGGATCGGGGGGATAGAACTGGGGCAGGAAGCGAGCGGCGCCGCCGAAGGTCGTGATGCGCTCCTGGATCGCGCGGGCGATGCGTACCCTGTGGTCGTCGCGGTCGGGATACGACTGCGGATCGAGGTGCTCTGCCAAACGCTCGGCCAGCGCTTCGGGGTTCATGCGGCGGATGTACTCGCCGGAGAGCCACTCGAGTTTGTCGGGGTCCATCTTCACGTCGCTGGCACCCAGTCGCGCCAGATCGATCTCATCGATCAGCCGGTCGGGCGGCAGGACCTCGTCGCCGCTGGGACTGGACCATGAGAGCAGCGACAGGTAGTTGACCAGCGCATCGGGATGGTAGCCCTCGTCGAGGTACTCGCGCAGGCTGCGTGCGCCGTGGCGCTTGGAGAGCCCTGAGCCGTCGGGGCTCAGCACATGAGGTACGTGTACAAAGGTCGGCGGCTCCATGTCGAGGGCGTGGTAGAGCATCACCTGGCGCGGCGTGTTGGCCAGGTGTCCGACCCCGCGGATCACATGCGTTATCCCCATGCCGCAGTCGTCGACGACGACGGCGAAGTTGTACGTCGGGAGCCCGTCCGACTTCATGATCACGAAGTCGCCGAACTCCTCTGGGTCGAAGACGATCGTGCCGCGGATGATATCGTTGACGACGACCTGGTCCGACGGGACCATGAAGCGGATCGCCGGGATTATCCCACCCTCGCGATGGCGAGCTTCCTGGTCGGGAGTCAGGTGGTGGCATGCCCCGTCGTATACGGCGCGCGCCCCGCGGGCGATCGCCGCCTCCTTCTTGGCCTCGAGCTCGTCGGGCTGACAGTAGCAGTGGAACGCCGCGCCCGCCTTCTGCAGCTTCTCCGCGTACTCACGGTAGAGTGACGCCCGCTCGCTCTGGCGATACGGGCCCACCGCGCCGCCGACATCGGGCCCCTCGTCCCAGCCGACCCCCAACCGCCGGAGCGAGTCCATGATCTCGTCCTCGGAGCCGGGGAGGTTGCGGTCGACATCGGTGTCTTCGATGCGCAGCACGAACCGGCCCGAGCAGTGCTGTGCGTAGAGCCAGTTGAGCACGGCGATCCGTGCGTTCCCCAGATGTAGCTCGCCGGTCGGACTGGGAGCGAAACGAGTCTTTACGGTCATTGCGAATTACGTCTGCGCAGGGTGATTGGGTAAACGCGGGGGAAGATAGGGGAAGTGGGAATTGCGGACAAGAATGGGGGAACAGGTTCGACATTGGACAGCCGACAATCGACAGCCGGTTTCCGAGTTCTTTCTCGGCTGTCGACGTTGGACGCTCGACGTTCTACGTTCCGCGGACGTCGGAGGTCGGGAGTCGAAAGTAGTGCGCTGAAGAAGAGCTGAGAATCGGTAGTCGGCTGTCGGTTGTTCAATGTCGAAGCCGTATCACTCCGCAAGCGCCGCCGCGATCTGTTCAGCTAGACGTACTCCGATCCCGGGCACAG
>JBDHKT010000254.1:0-4028 GCA_039586255.1 Gemmatimonadota bacterium
CGGCACGGCGTCTTCTTCTCGTCCGGCTCCGCCTGCAAATCGGGCAACCCCGAACCGTCCCACGTACTGGTGGCGATGGGACTGAGCGACGAGGACGCACACTGCGCCATCCGGCTGTCCCTCGGCGTCGGCAATACTGAAGAGGACATCGACTACGTGCTGGCGAGTCTGGCCGAGGTCATCGGCGACCGCCAGAGCAGCGTGCGTTTCGTCGGCTGCCGTTAAGCCCGGCATCCGGGGTTGGGCGTCGGGACGGTCGCAACCGGTGGGTGAGCATCCAAGCCGGGAGGAGCCGGGGGACCGACGAGCGAAGTTGGTTTTAGCGACCCGGCTCCGATCCTTAGGCCAAGTCTGCGGGTGAGCTGCCCGATTTCCTCGCGGCAAGCACCGACCCCGAGTGCCGGGTCGACCGGAGCGAACGGTCCCCCGGCTCCGACCCCCGGCCTACGCCCGGTTCTCCCAACCATCCAGCGCTTCGAACACCTGCAGCGCGAAACCGACCTTGCCGAACGGCGCGCTCACCTGTATGCCCTGAACGTGGGGCTCGAGCGCTTCCACCATCTCGCGTGCGATAGCCAGTCCTTCTTCCGTCGCCGCGTCCTTCCCGCGCTCGGAGGCGCGCCCCATTCGCTCGAGGATCGAGTCGGGCACGACCACGCCGGGCACCTCATTGTTCATGAACTCGGCATTGCGAAAAGAGACCAGCGGCCAGACGCCGGCGACGATCGGGATGCGGACGTGTTCGATCTTCTCGAGGAACGCAAGAAAGCGCTCGACGTCGAAGACCGGTTGGGTTACCGCGAACTGGGCACCGGCGTCGACTTTCCACTCGAAGTGATGGATCTCGTAGTCTGGGTCGACCGACGCGTGATTCACGCCGACCCCATGGAAGAAGCTGGTGGCGGACCCGAGGGAGTTATCGCTGGGGTCGAGTCCCTCGTTGAGCTTGCGCACCACGTTGGTGAGCCCGACGGAGTCGATGTCGAAGACCGCCGTAGAGTCGGGGTACGGTCCGTGCTTCGGCGGATCCCCGGTGATTATGAGCAGGTTGCGCAAACCCAGGGCGTGGGCGCCCAACAGATCGCTCATCATCCCCAGCAGGTTGCGATCGCGACAGCAGTAGTGGGGGATCGTCTCAAGCCCCACCTCCCGCTCGATGATCGCGCAACTGGCCAGCACACCCATCCGCATCATAGCACGAGGTCCATCGGGCACGTTCACCGCATCGACGCCAGCCGCTTTCAGCGCACGCACTTTGTCGAGCACATCGGCGGGATCACACCCCTTCGCCGGCAGAATCTCGACGCTCGTTACCAGGTCGCCGGCCGTGATCTTGCGACCCAGCCGCGAGCGCTCGGCTGCGGGGACGGGCTCGACCCCGGGGTGCGCTTCACGTCGTTCCACCTCGCGGACAGCATCAACGACCACCGTGTGCCGACCCGGGCGCAGCGCGCGTACCTGAGCGGCCATCGCACGGATGTGGTCCGGCGTCGTTCCGCAGCAACCACCGACGAAGCGAGCGCCGGCCTGGATAAGGCGGCGCGTATACTCGGCGAAGTAGTCCGGCGAGGCCATGTATATCTTGCGGCCCTCGATCTCCCGCGGCAGGCCCGCGTTCGGCATCGCCGAGAGCGGCCGGGCCGTTACTTCGGCCATCTTCTGGATCGCCTTGAGGATAAGCGCCGGCCCCACACTGCAGTTGAGGCCGATCACGTCGACGCCCGCCTCGTCCAGGTGGTGTGCGATCCGCGCCGGGTCGTAGCCGTATACGGTATTCCCGTCTGGATTGACGGCCATCTGGGCGATGATCGGTAGATCGGCGGCGTCACGGCACCCGAGTATCGCCTGCTCGATCTCCGACAGGTCGCCGAACGTCTCGATGATGAAGACGTCGGCACCGCCTGCGGCCAGCGCCGCCGCCTGCTCGCGGAAAAAGCCGCGTGCCTCGTCACGCGCCGTAGGGCCGTACGGCTCGATGCGGATGCCCAAAGGTCCGACGGAACCGGCTACGTAGCGGTCGTCCGCAGCGACGTCGCGCGCCAGCTCGGCACCGGCCCTGTTAATGTCGTGGACCCGGTCGCCGAGACTGAACCTGTCAAGACGCACGCGGTTGGCACCGAACGTGTTCGTCTCGAGAATCTCGGCGCCCGCCTCGCGGTAGGCGCGGTGCACATCACGCACGAGTTCGGGGCGCTTCAGGTTGATCTCGTCGTAGGAGACGTTGATGAAGACGCCGCGCCGGTATAGCTCGGTGCCGATGGCGCCATCGAACAGATGGGCGCTGCCGTTTTCGATCAGGGCTCTGAAGTCCGGCATGGGACATCCCTTCGCGCGAGGTGGCCGCCCGGCTAAATAAGAAACGCGACCTCGAAGGTGAGCACGGGTCGCGTGGAACTTCTCAGCTCTTGAAGTCGCCGCGGCTATCGTTTACGCCGCGGCGCCCGGCTCTTTAGCACTTTTTTTTCGGTGGTTGCAAGCAGCCACAAATCATTCCACCAAGGTCACTAAGCTACCACCCCTTGCGGAGCAGTCAAGCCGCCGGCCAAAGGACCCCTCCGCCGCCCGGCTGGTAGGAGGAACTCACTGCACCCCGCCGCCATTCTCACACCTGTCCCTATCTCCGCTACGAGGAACGGAGGGTCGCCGTGGAGCCGACGCTCGCACTGAAGGCAGCCGGCATGTCGCTCGCGGTCTGGGTCCCGTGTCTGTGGGTCGCGATGAAGATCACCCGCGTGGGCGGGACCATAGTGAGCGTTTTGATAGCGAGCTTGGGCTCGTTCGCCGCCGCTGCGCTCGCCGGCTATTTCGTCGGGCCGATCGTGGGGATGCTGGCCGGCACGATCGTGCTCTACATTCTGGTCTGCAAATTCACGGACGCAGACCTGTTCCCCGATGCGTTCCTGATGGTGATCGTCAGGAACGTGCTCTTTCTGTTCGTCTGGTGGCAGCTCATCGCCAAGGCGGTCAACATATAGGCGGAGGCCGCCATCTTTCTAAGTCGACGCACGAAACACCAGCGCGGCGTTGACACCGCCGAACCCGAACGAGTTGGAGACCACGAACCCGACGTCGGCTTCGCGGCCGGTGCCGGCCACGTAGTCGAGGTCGCATTCGGGATCGGGGTCATGGAGATTGAGCGTTGGCGGTACCCAGCCCCGCTCGATGGCGAGGACGGAGATCGCCGCCTCGATGGCGCCCGACGCACCCAACGGGTGACCGTAGTATCCCTTCGTGCCGCTCACCGGCACCGTGTACGCCCGCTCACCCAGCACCGACTTGATCGCCTTCGTCTCGACCGGGTCGTTGAGCCGGGTCGATGACGCGTGCGCGTTCACATACTCCACCTCATCCGCCAGCGAGGCGGCATCCGCCAGAGCGAGCTTGACGGCGCGAGCGGCTTGAGCGCCGTCCGGCCGCGGCGCCGTCATGTGATAGCCGTCGTTGGTGGTACCGAAGCCGCAGAGCTCGGCGTAGATGCGGGCACCGCGCTTCACCGCGTGGCCCCACTCCTCCAAGACGAGCAGCGCAGCCCCTTCGCCCATGACGAATCCATCGCGCTCCCGGTCGAAGGGCCGGCTGGCCGTGGCCGGGTCGTCGTTGCGCTTCGACATGGCACGGATGAGCGCGAATGCGCCATAGGACAGCGGCGACAGCGGGCACTCGGCACCGCCGGCCAGCGCCACGTCCGCTTCGCCGTCACGAATCAAGCGGAATCCGTGGCCGATACCGATGGCGCCCGAGGCGCAGCTCATCCCGTTGGTCGAGTTCGGGCCGGTGAAGCCGAACTCGATGGCGACGTTGCAGCTCGCGGCCCCCGCGAACACGGCGAGTGCGAGAAGCGGGTTGACCCCGGCAGGGCCCTCCGATACGTACGCCTGGTGCTGCTCCTCGGCGTACGCTACCCCGCCGAGCGCCGAGCCCATCTGAACGGCGACACTATCGCGCGCCAGCTTAGCCGGGTCGAGCTCCGCATCGTCCAATGCCATACGCGCCGCCGCCACACTGAACTGGCCGAAACGGTCGAGCCG
>JBDHKT010000255.1:0-4028 GCA_039586255.1 Gemmatimonadota bacterium
CCGAGAAGTGGACAAAGACATCCTCTCCACCTTCAGGCTGTTCAATGAATCCGTAACCTTTGGCATCATTGAACCACTTGATCCGCCCTTTGGCCATCGAGCACTTCCTCCTGCATTGGGTGATAATTACTAGGACCGACGCGCCCATGATATTAGGCGCGTCACGGCCTGTCAACGCACGATGTTCGGGTAAACTTCGGGCCGCTCACTCCGCCGGCTGGACGGCTCCGAACTCGGAATACAGCTGGCTGTAGATGCGGAAATGCGCCTGAACGTTCCTCACGTAAGTCCGCGTTTCCGAGAAGGGTATACGCTCTGCGAAAAGTTCGGGGTCGATCCGGTACTCGGGTCGCTGGCGCCAGCGGCGGGCGCGAGTGGGGCCTGCGTTGTAGGCGATCAGCGAGAGCTGCAACTCGCTATAGCGGCGCTGCAGGTCCGCGAAGTAGGCGGCGCCGAGATGGACGTTGGTCTCCGGATGGTAAAGCAACTCGTCGCTGTAATCGCGGACGCCGAGTCGGCTGGCCCACCAGCGGCCGGTTTCCGGCATGATCTGGAGTAGACCGCGAGCGCCGGCGCGTGATGTGACGTCCGGTGCGAAGGCCGATTCTTGGCGGGCGATGGCGGCGACGAGGTGAGGATCGAGTCTTCGCGAGTCGGCCTCGGCGAGGATGATCTCCTGGTAGGCGAGCGGGTAGATCGCGCGGAGCACGCTGGTGCTCCAGCGGCCGCGCAGCGCCGAGTGGGCTCGCCAGCCGAAGAGAACCGCCTGCTGGCCAAACCCGTGCTCGGCGAGGGCTACCGAGAGCCCGATCAGTTCCTCAGGACGCTCGGGCCGCGAATCGGTGATCGTCGCCAGCACAGCCTTCGCTTCTTCGTGCAGACCCGCCTGACTCAACAGATTGATCACGGTGAGCTTGCGATCTGTCTCGGCATCGACGGGTGCCGGCTCCGGGCCGAGGGCCAGCGTCGCCCAGGGATCGATGCCCAGGCGATCGGCCGCGAGGAAGCCATAGTAGCCGAAGGGCGCGCGGTTGTGGACCTCACGGAGCAGCCGCTCCGCCTCGGCGACAAGAGCCGCGTCGCCTTGAGCGAGTCGAGAGCGTGCCGCCCAGTAGGTGGCGCTGATCCGCAGGTCGCCGCTGCGCTCCGCTCGACGCAGGCGATCGAAGTGTCGGCGCGCGTCGGCGTAGTCACCCTCTCGATAGGCGAGTATTCCGAGCCGGTAGCGTGCGGTGCGCTCGGCGCTGGAGCCCGAGTAGTCCCTCACGAGCTCCTCGTAGATCGCGACCGCGCGCGGCGTGTTACCGGCACCTTCGTAGAGGTCGCCGAGGAGCGAGAGAGCGTTGAGGGCAGAGCCGGTACCGGGGAAGCGGTCGGCCACCTCTCTCAGGCGTGCACGCCCCTCACGACGCCAGCCGCGGCGATATGTGGCACGCGCGATGTAGTACTCGGCTCGTGCCAGGGTTGCGGCGCTCGGCTTGGCGGCTGCCAGCCGCTCCAGAGCGTCCACGGCGGCGTAGTAGTGACCCGCACGGAACAGCAGCTCGCCGATCCGCAGCTGCACCGCCTGCCGCTCACCCGCCGGCAGCTGCTGGCGATCCAGATACTCCTGATACTCACGCGCTGCCGGCCCCGGTGCCCCGGAGCGCTCGAAGGCGCGGGCCAGCGATAGGTGATCGGCGGTGCTGAGATCGGGTAACTGTGCCAACAGCTGGGCCGCCTCTCGAGCCGATCGAGGACTGGATCGGATCGCGGCGCGCAGCGTGGTGGCAGCGGTGGCGCTGTCCCCGTCCTCCAAGAGGAGCTTTGCGGCGCGGGTCCGCAGCTCGATCGAGCGACTCCCTACGCTCGGTGCCGCATCGAGCAACAGGTGAAGGGCGCCGTGGCGGTCGCCGGCCGCGAGGTACGCGTCGACTGCTGCGCGGGTGCGTCGGTAGAGCGGTACGGCGATCGCGCCCCTCAGCAGGCCGTTCACCGCCAGCGTGTCTCCCAGCGGGGCCAGGACTTCGGCGGCCCGAATCGAGGACCATGGCTTCAGCTCGGGGGCGATCTCCGCCGCCCGGCCGTAAGCCTCCGCCGCCTCCAACGAGCGGCCGAGCTCTTCCAGCGAGCGCGCCAGGCCGACCTCGGCGATCGCCCTTGGCGTGCGTTCCAGCGAGTATCTGAGAAAGATCCGGTAGCCCTCGACGGCTCGCTCCGGGTCGCCCGTCTCCAGCCAGGCGCGGGCGAGCAGGGCGCGCCCGTCCCCGTAGCCGATCGAGTCGAGCCAGCTCACCGATTCGAGGCGAGCCACGACGTCCTCCCAGACGCCGCGTCCCGCGTCGGCCCGGGCGGAGAGCAGCGAGGCCTCGGGCGTTCCGCTATCGAACCCGTTCAGGTCCCGCAGCAGGCGCGTGGCGTACCAATGGCGGCCCTGGTCGAGCGCCTCGGCCACCTCGGCCAACGGGTCGTCGCGCACTCCGTTCCCGGGGCCCAGGACGGCCGGGGCCACGACGATCAACAGGCACGAGACGTACAGCCGTGACAGGTGCATACCGTCGTTACGTGTTTCGGCGGGTTGCGGCGGCTCAGGAATTGAGGGTCTCGACGGCGACGGCGAGGGCGCGGCGCGAGTCGGCGGTCAAGCTGAAAGCGCCGGTTCCGCTAGGGTCGGTGAATACCAGCCGCAGCTCGAAGCCTAGAGACTTCTCGTAGAGCCAAACCTGGCTCGTTTCCGGTCCACCCCGGGCATCGAGGTCGCGGAGAACCTCGTCCGGAGGGCCCAATGTTACATACACCGCACCGCGATCTGTGAGCCATCCCGCAGTCCCCGGCTCGCTGAAGCGCGCATTGGCCTCCTGGATCTTGCGGAAGTAGCCCTGGAAAAACTCGTTCTCGACCGTCTCCGGGTCGGGGTCCTTACTACTCCAGAACGCATGCAATAGCTGTGCCCGTTCCCTCGGCCCCGCGTTCCGCAGGCTGTCCAGCGTCTGCGGGGTCCCGGCATAGCGCAGGTATCCCAACGCTTCGTCGTAGTCGGTGGCCAGCCAGTCGGGCGTCAGAGCGACCACGAGGGTCGTCGAGTCGGCGATCTCCGTACCGGCCAGCCGCGCGTAAAGGCTCAGTGCCCCGGGCGGCAAGCGGACGGTATCGAGCGCGGCACTCACCGAGCGCAGGGGCCCATCGGTCGAATCCGCTGCCAGCGTGTCCGACCAGACGACCTCCCCTCCTCCTCTGGCTTCGAGGACAACGCTCTGGTCCCCCTCGGATAGGAACTCGACGTAGACGTGGCAGCTCTCCTCCCGGCCGAACTCGATCGTGGCTCGGGGGCTCAGAATGAACGCCGGCGGCACATCGCGGGTCGATCGGGGCTGCGCCCTGTAAACGATGATCGGCGCTGTGATCGAGGGCGCGGCGAAGCGCGGTACGCGCAGCTCGACGTCGGCGTTCAATCCGGCTCCCGACGCTACGTCGCTCACGCTGACGTGGGCCGGGTAATCGCCCGGCGCAAGAGTCAGGAAGCTCTGCGAGACCACGCTCTCGTCTCTGCGCGCCGTCTCCCGGAAAGTACGGATCCGGACCTCCTGGATCTCGTTCAGTCGCGCGGCGGGCGCGGCGCTGTCGCCCACAGACACGTCGACCTCATAGCGGGCCACGAAGCCGGGCGGCGCGCGACGGAACCTCAGAGCGTTGTTGGGCAGCGAGAGGGTGAGGATAGCGTAGGAACTGTCCGCAGGTCCCGGTGCGAAGACGAAGCGCCCCACCGCGGCGAAGCGCTGGTCCCCGGTGAGAAAGCCGAGCTCCTGGTAAGCTTGGAGTGGGTTGGGGGTCCGCTCGGCCGACGGGACGGGGCCGACGCCCATCTCCGGACTCGACGTGGCCGGCCCGCAGGCCGCCGACAGCAGCCAAAAGAGAAAGAGGCCACCCCAGGGGTGGCCTCTTCGTGTCGAGACGGTGCCCGTTACGGGGATCACACAGTCCGTGTCTTCGCTTCGATCTCGTGGAGGGCGTCGATCATCTTCTGAGCGCTCTCCTCCATCTCGATCACC
>JBDHKT010000009.1:0-16238 GCA_039586255.1 Gemmatimonadota bacterium
GCCGATAACGTCCCCGCCCGGTGGCGACAGCCGAAGCTGGCCGCTGCGGGCGAGCATTGGCCCGGCCAGCAGGATCGAAGCGCGGATCCGGCCGGCAAGCTCGGGCTCCAGTGCCGCCGAGTGGACTTCGGCGGCGTGCAACGTCAGCGCGCCGGGGGCCGTCCACTCGCTCTCGACACCCAGCGCACCAAGCAGCTCGAGCATCGTGTGGACGTCCCGTATGTCCGGCAGATTGGCCAGGCGAACCGGCTCGTCGGTGAGCAGCGCCGCCGCCATCATCGGCAGCGCCGCGTTCTTGTTGCCCGCCGGCCGTACGTGACCGTGGAGGCCGTGACCGCCTTCGACTATGAAACTGCTCATCGACGGCCAAGTTAGGCCAAGACGCTCGCACCCGTCAATCGCAGCTTGACACCGTCGCCCACCCGTGGCTATGTGAAAGGAGGCTCGCAAACGGTGGAAGGACATGAAGCTGCATAATCTTTTGAGACCCGAGCTGGTCATTCTCGACCTGCAGAGCGATGGTGTCGAGAACACCCTGCGCGACATGGTGAGCAACCTGGCCGAGCAGGGATTGGTGAAAGAGGAGCACTCCGTACTCGACGCACTGCTCAAGCGCGAGGCGGACCAGTCAACCGGGATCGGCGGCGGCGTCGCGATCCCACACGCCGTCTATCCCGAGCTCAGCTCGACCATAATCGAACTGGCGTTTTCCCCTCAGGGTATAGACTTCCTCTCAATCGACGAGAAACCGGTCCACACCGTCTTCCTCCTCCTGTCACCGCCGGCCAACAGCGGGACGCACATCAAGCTGCTGGCGCGGATCGCGCGCCTGATGCGGCAGCCGGACATCCTGGGCGAGCTCTTGAGCGCTACCAGCGCCGAGGAAGTGATCGACAGGATCCGGCAGTTCGATGAGCAACACCCCTAATCACCGGCGACAGGCGAACAGGTCCATGCAACTCCTCGTGGCCGTGATCAACCAGCCGGAAGCACTCGACGATATCCTGTCGGGATTTCTCGAGCTGGGTATCACCGGCGCCACGATCATCAACAGCGAGGGGATGGCGCACGTCCTCACCCACGACATCCCCCTGTTCGCCGGCATCCAGACATTGATATCGCGATCGCGGGCGCAGAATTACACGATCTTCAGCGTCATCGACGAACAAGAAAAGGTGGATGCCGCGTTCGCGGTCATTCAGGACGTGTGTGGCAGCCTGGACGAGCCGGGTACGGGCATCATGTTCACCATCCCGGTGACTCGTGCAATCGGCGTCGCGCCCGAGCTGGGAGAAGACTCGGACCTGTGAACCCGATTGTCGTTGTACTGCTCCTGGCACTTATCGGTTTGCTGGGCGCCCAGCTAACCTTCGCTAGGCGCGACGTACCGTTGGGCCCGCAGATCTCGATAGCTATCGGACTGCCGTTCCTCTTCGTCGGATTCGCCCTCGGCCCGCACCTGCTGGAGATCCTCTCGCATGATATCGTGAATCGACTAAACCCATTTCTCGCACTCGGCCTAGGGTGGATCGGCGTGCTCTTCGGCCTTCAGCTCGACCGGGACCACCTGCGCCAGTTTCCACCGCGCTACCTGGTACTTGCCTGGCTGCAGGCGGCCGTGGCGTTCGGTATCGTCTTCCTGATCGGCTATCTGCTCGCCGACGCCTGGTTCTCGCTCAGGCTGGAGGTCGTCGTTCTGGTGGCGGCCACGACCGCCTGTGTGTCGACGCCGGCCGCGATCGCGCTCATATCGAACACGTACAGGGCGCGGGGACGGGTCACGCGGTTCCTGTTCTACGTAGCCAGCCTGGACGCGGCGGTGGGGATCGTCGCTCTCGGGCTCACGCACTCGGCCCACCACAGCGGCGTGCTGGGAGGCGGGAACGCGTTGTCGCTGGTTGAATGGTTCGCCTTCTCGGTTCTGCTGGGGTTGTCCTTCGGCATACTCTTTCTGTCGCTGACGCGGATCCGACCTCGTACCCAGGAGTTGCTGCTTCTGTTGATCGGCCTGGTCTTGTTCGCGGCGGGCACCGCGTTCTATCTGTCGCTTTCCCCTCTCTTCATCTGCATGATCGCGGGCGTGGTGATCGGCAACCTGTCACCGATGCGCCGAAGGGCTTACGCGGCGTTGTCGGAATGGGAGAAACCGATCTATATCATCATGCTGGTGCTGGCGGGTGCGCTTCTCGAGTTCTCGTCGTGGTGGATTCCCCCGCTGGTCGCCGCGTACGTCGGCCTGCGAATACTCGCCAAGTGGATGGGGGGGCTGCTGGCCTCGAAACTGCGTCCCCGAGACCTCAACCTACCCGGCACCTTTGGCCTCGCGCTCGCACCACAAGGAGGGATCTCACTGGCCATAGCTATTTCGTTCGTCCTTATCTACAATCCAACAGGACCCGAACTGTCGACCGCGATCACAGTATTCTTCGCTACCGTGGTAATCGCCGTGGGTATTAGCGATCTGATCGGGCCGTTCCTGGTTAGGGCGGTGCTCGAGCGGGCCGGCGAGCTTGACCGTCGGTTGGCGAGCGCCGGTGCTGCGGCTGTCGACTAGCGCAGGAGGGGTGACGTGGATGATTGGCTGGGCATAACGATTCGGATTGTAGGAATCGTGGCGGTGCTGGTCTTGGGCATCGGGATGATCGTACTTGCCTGGGCCGTCAATAAAGTAACGCGCCGCCTGCGCAGTGTGGACAAGGCGCTCAACGAGATCGGGCGCGACGCCAGACCCGTTCTCGATCGCGCGCGAGCCGTCGGCGAGAATCTGAACTTCATCGTCATGTCGGTCCGCAAAGAGGTCGACCGGGTTAGCGAGACGATATCAGTCGCCAACGACCGGCTCGAAGATGCGCTGGAAGCGGCGGAGGGGCGCGTCCAGGAACTGGGCGCGCTAATCGATGTCGTTCAAGGCGAGGTCGAAGACACGCTGCTGACCGCCACATCGGCGCTGCGCGGGATCCGCACCGGCGCGCGGATACTGCGCCGCGGCGGTGGCCGGAACGAAGACGAGGTTGCCGAAGTAGAAGACGAGGAGGAGTGATCGGAGATGGCCGGTGAGGCGCGGTCCGCGGAGGACAGCTCCGAGACGATCGGCCGAGGCGAACCCATCCGGTACCTCCTCGCCCTCACGATCGGCGCCCTGGTTGGCGCCGGTCTGGCCTCGACATGGGTACCAGAGCGCCCACGGCGCAGGCTGCCCGCGATAGCGGCGAAGCGCTATCGCCGCGTCAGGCGCGCCGGTTCGGCAGCGCTCGAAGAGATCCGGGAGGCGGGCCGCGAGCTGAGCGGCGAGTTCCGGGAGGAGCTCGGCGCCACTCTGGAGGCCGCCCGAGAGGAGTTCCGAGACATGGCCGGTCAGCAGCTCGAGCAGGTACGGAAGGCTCTGCGCCGGGAGCCCAGGGTACGAGAGGGCTGAACCCTCGTATGGGCTGGCTGAAAATGCTGGTCCTCGCAGGCCTGGCGATCCTGCTCGTACCCGAGTCGGCCTGGGCTTGGGGCCCGGGGATGCACATCCTGGTCGGCACCGAACTGCTCGGCGCACTGGCGCTGTTGCCGACGGCGATCGCCGAAATCCTGCGTTGGTATCCCCTCGACTTCCTCTACGGCTCTATCGCTGCTGACATAACCGTCGGCAAGAGATACGCGCCCGTCGGACGCAACTGCCACCACTGGCACGTTGGAGAGGAGCTCTTCGAGGCCGCAGATACCGATGCGACGCGCGCCTGCGCACTCGGCTACCTGACGCATCTGGCTGGTGACACGATCGCTCACAACTTCTTCCTGCCCCGCAAGCTGCTAACATCGGCGAACACCCAGGCGATCGGGCATTCGTATTGGGAACACCGGATGGACATCCACCTGGGTCAGGCGTACTTGAGAGCGGCGTTCCATTTGCTCAAGGACTTCGATCACTCTCACAACGACCGGCTGATGGACCGCGTGCTGGATCGCAGCGTCTTCAGCTTCCAGACGAATCGCCTGATATTCAAAGGGATGATCACGCTCGCCGACCACGACGGCTGGCGTGCGATGTTCGATCGCGTGCTCGATTACTCGCGCTGGGATGTCGAAGACCGGGAGGTCGGAACCTGGCTGCGTTACACGTTCGACTTCGCAGCCGACTACCTGATCAAGCGCAAGAAATCAGCCGCCGCCTTTCTCGATCCGACCGGCGAGCGCACACTGGGCGAAGCGAAGATGTTGAACCGCAGGCACGGCAGCCGGAAAACGAGCCGGCAGGATGAGCTCGCCGACCTGGCTGATGAGTGGTTCGGGCTGCCGGACGAACCTCCCGGGTGGTGGGAGCAGCGACTGGCCGCGGAAGGCGTGTGGATCGATCTCGTCCACCTGAAGGCGATCTTGATGAGGCCCAAGCAGAGCGCTCTCGTGACACGGGCGAAGAACGGCGTCAGGAGGCGTAAGAAGCAGGCGCCTCTGCGCCGCTAGCTCCTTCCCAAGTACTCGATCAGCGCTTGCCGTGCCTGAGCCGGGTCCGCCTTACCCTGGGATTTCCGCATAACCTGACCGATAAAGAAAGCGAGCAGCTTCTCCTCGCCACCGCGGTAGCGCTCGACCTCCGCGGGGTTACCGTCGACCGCCTCTCTGACCCACGCCTCGAGCTCAGCGCCGCCCGCCAGCCGCAATTCCTCTTCCTCCATCACACGCTCGGCCGACTTCCCCGTCTCGATCATCCGGCGGAATACCTGCCTGCCCAGACCGTGTGACAACCTCCCCTCAGCCACAAGGCCGATGACCTCGGCGAGACCTTCCGGATCGACGTCGAGCCGCTCGACGGGCAGGCCCAGATCGTTGGCGGCCGCCAGGACCTCGCCCATCACCCAGTTCGATGCCTCTTTCGGATCCGGCGCCGACCGTGCGACGGCTTCGAATAGATCGGCGAGCACGCGGGACGAGCTGAGGAGCTCCGCATCGTAGCGGGGCAGCCCGTAGTCATCGACAAGTCGCTGTTCCTTCTGCCACGGCATCTCGGGCAGGCAGCCTCCAAGTCGGTCGACCGTTTCATCGGGGATCTCGAGCCTGGGCAGATCGGGCTCCGGAAAGTAGCGGTAGTCGTGGACTTCTTCCTTCCCGCGCATCGGCCGCGCCTCGCCCCGCACCGGGTCCCAGAGCATGGTCTCGTGCTCTACCTGGTCCCCGGACCGCAGGAGGTTCAGGTGCCGGGCCGCCTCGTACGCCAGCGCCTTCTCGAGTTGGCTGAACGAGTTCATGTTCTTCACTTCCGTCTTCGTCATGAACTCGCTGCTGCCGACCGGACGCACCGAGACGTTCGCATCAACGCGCAGGCTGCCCTCCTCCATGTTGCAGTCGCTGACCTCCAGATACTCGAGCGCACGTTTAAGCCGTCCCAGAAACGCTCGGGCGTCTGCCGGCGAGCGGATGTCCGGCTCGCTAACAATCTCGACCAGCGGGACGCCCGCCCGATTGAGGTCAACCGCCGTCTTGGCGGCGAAGCGGTCGTGCAGCGACTTCCCGGAGTCTTCCTCGACGTGCAGCCTGCGGATGCGAACGCGGCCCATGCCGCCCCCTTTTGCCTCCGGGAAATCCAGCCGGCCATCGGTGGCGAGCGGCCGATCGTACTGGCTGATCTGATAGCCCTTGGGCAGGTCGGGATAGAAGTAGTTCTTGCGCGCGAAGATGCTGCTCCGGTGCAGCTGACAGTTCAGCGCCAGCGCCGCACGTACCGCAAGCTCGATCGCCTGTCGATTGACGACCGGTAGAGCCCCGGGCAGCCCGAGGCACACCGGGCAGACGTGAGTGTTGGGCGGCGCACCGAACTCGACGCGGCAGCCGCAGAACATCTTGCTGCACGTCTTGAGCTGGACGTGGATCTCCAGCCCGATTATCGTCTCGTGCGGTGACGCGGCTGGTTCCGCCATCTACCCTTCCTCCGACCCCGCGGCGTCACCGACCGCGCGCTCCAGCGCATGCGCTGCACTCAGGAGCGTAACCTCATCGAACTGTCGCGCGAGGAGCTGGCCACCCACCGGCAGGCCCTCCACCCGGCCGACGGGGATGGATACGGCAGGCAGGCGCGCCAGGTTGGCCGTCACGGTAAACACGTCCGAGAGGTACATCGCTACCGGGTCATCGATCCGCTCCCCAAGGCGGAACGCCACCGTGGGGGCGGTAGGCGTGAATATCACATCTACACCACCGGCGAAGGCTCGCTCGAAGTCCCGGGCGATCAAACTGCGCACTCGCTGCCCGGTGCCGTAGTACGCGTCGTAATAGCCGGCGGATAGACCGTAGGTGCCCAGCACTATCCGCCGCTTGACCTCACGGCCGAAGCCCGCCCCGCGCGTACCGCGATACACGGCGATCGTGCTCTCCGCGCCCGGCGCTCTCATTCCGTAGCGCACCCCGTCATAGCGCGCGAGGTTGCTGGACGCCTCGGCGTTCGCCACGAGGTAGTAGGCGGGGACCGCATAGCCGGTGTGGGGGAGAGAGATCTCCCGGACCTCCGCGCCCAGTCGCTCGAGCCGCTCCAGCGCGCCGCGACAGGCGGCGGCGACCCCTGGATCGAGATCGTCCGGGAAGTACTCCCTAGGTACCCCCACAACGAGGCCCTCGGGGCACTCGCCCAGCGCATCGTGGTACGCCGGTACGGGAAGATCGGCGGAGGTGGAGTCGAAGCGATCGACCCCGGCGATGACGCTCAGCAGCATCGCGACGTCCTCGACATTGCGAGCCAGGGGGCCTATCTGATCCAGGCTCGAAGCGAAGGCGACCAACCCGTAGCGACTCACCCGGCCGTAGGTGGGCTTCAATCCGACGACGCCGCAAAACGAAGCGGGCTGCCGCACCGAGCCACCGGTATCAGAGCCGAGGGCCAGTGGCACGAGGCCCGCCGCCAGCGCCGCCGCCGACCCACCGGAGCTACCGCCGGGGACTCGCTCAAGGTCCAGGGGATTCCGCGTTGGGCCGAACCCGCTGTTCTCCGTCGACGAGCCCATGGCGAACTCGTCGAGGTTAGTCTTACCGACGATCAGGGCGCCCGCCGCCTTTAGCCTGCGCACTACCGTCGCCTCGTACGGCGCGACATAGTCTTCCAGGATCCTGGATCCGCAGCTCGTCGGTAAGCTTGCAGTGCAGATGTTGTCTTTGACCGCGACGGGGATTCCGGCGAGTGGGCCGACCTCATCGCCGTCGTCGAGTGCGCGATCCAGGTTGGCCGCCTGCGTCAGCAGATCCTCGCCGGCCACCGACAGGAAGGCACCGAGCGGCGGCTCTGAGGCGTCTGAGCCCGCGATGGCCTGCAGCGCCGACCGCAGAAGCTCGTCGACCCGAAGACGCCGTGATCGCAGAGCCTCTTGAAGCTCGCGGACACCCGGTCTCGTCGATCCTGGCATCGAGGTTCGCCTCGCGCTTTACGCCTCGCCGTCGTCGTCCACGCTTTCGGCGTCGAGCGCCGGCAACCGTGGTAACACGAAGTAGCCTTCTCTCCAATCCGGCGCCATCTCCGCCACCGGTCGCTCGAGCCGATCGTGCTCGGCCTGATCGTCACGGACCGGTGCCGGATGCTCCAAAGCGCCCGCCGGAGTCGCTCCTTCGACGTCGACGTCGCGGATCGCCTCGAAGAACTCGAGGATCGATCCGCAGTCGCCGGTCAGAGCATCAAGCTCGGCTTGGTCCAATTCGAGCCGAGCGAGCGCTGCGACCTTCTCAACATCCGTGCGCTTGATCGTCATTGTTGTAGCTCAATATCCGGTATCCGACATCCACCGACCAGGTGCCAAGGTGCTTTTCACGACTCAGAGATCAAGTGCCAACGCCCCGGTCTCACCAGCGGCCTCCATGGCCATTGGATGTTGATCATTGTCGCTCGAGACATTGAGTCCCATTTGGTCATTGGATGCTGGATACCAGGTGTTGGCTATTGAGTCTCTTCGAGTGACAGGTTCGCATACCGCACAACCACCTTCTTCCGGCCTACGGACTCGAAGTCTATCACTGCCTTGAGCTCCACACCGCAGCCGTCGAGCGCGGCCACGGTGCCGGCGCCGAACCGTGGGTGCCTCACGCGAATGCCCTCTGCGAGCTCGGGAAGCTCCTGAACCTCCTGCGAGGCCGAGTAATCATATGCCAGATCACCCGGTATCGTTTCACGCTCCAGACGCCAGGGTCGCTCCCACCACCCGCCCAGCCCGCGGCGGCTCGATACCCGATCGACGTAGCGGCTGGTTTCCCGCTCCTCGAGCAGTTCCTCGGGCACGGGGTGCAGGAAGCTGGAGGGGCTCGAGACCATCCAATCGCCGGCCCGGCGTCGCCGCTTCGCGTAAGTAAGGTAGAGCTTCTTCTGGGCCCGGGTGATCCCAACGTAGAACAGCCGCCGCTCCTCCTCGAGCTCTTCCAGGCTGTCGTGTGAGCGGGAGAGTGGAAACAGGCCCTCCTCCAGCCCGGAGATCAGCACCACCGGGAACTCGAGGCCTTTGGCGTTGTGCAGCGTCATCAGGGTGACGGCATCGGCTTCGGCGTCGAGGTTATCCACGTCGGCTACGAGCGAAACCTTCTGAAGGAAAAGATCGAGCTCGGTGACTGCGCCGGCCTCTTCCAGCTCCTCCGCTTCCAGCGCCGACGCGGCATCGAACTCCGACGCGGCCGCGACCAGCTCTTCAACGTTCTGGGCCCGGTCGATCCCCTCATAGCCCTCCTCGCGAAGGTGCTCGAGCAGACGAAGTTCGACGATCAGATCTCCGAGCAGCTCGTGCACCCGCAGCTGAGATGCGAGCGCCCGATAACGGTCGATCATCTGGGCGAATGACTCAAGCGCCGCCGCGCGCGCCGCCGCGATGCCCTGGATGGAGCGGGCTGCGCGCGCCGCCTCAAGCGGGCCGGTGCCCGCCCCGCCGGCGGCGGTAAGTAGTGCTGTAAGCGTGGCATCTCCGACCCCCCGGCGCGGGTAGTTCACGACACGGAGAAACGAGGCGGCGTCTTTGGGATTAGAGATGAGCCGCAGGTAGCCGAGGACGTCCTTGATCTCGCGGCGCTCGTAGAAGCGGACACCTCCGATGATCCTGTACGGTAGGTCGGCGTCTCGGAAGGCCTCCTCCAGGGCGCGGCTCTGAGCGTTCGTCCTGTAGAGAACGACGAAGCTCCTATGGTTCAGGCCCGACCCGTCGGAGATTTGTGCCGAGATCTCTCCCGCTATCCACTTCGCCTCATCGATCTCATCCGCCGTCCTGACCAGCGTGATCGACTCGCCCGCCTCGTTCTCGGTGTAGAGGTTCTTGCCTTTGCGGTTGATGTTCTCCGCGATGACCCTGTTGGCCGCCTGGAGAATCACCTGGGTGGAGCGATAGTTGCGTTCCAGGCGGATCGTGCGCGCGGCCGGAAAATCCCGCTCGAACTCCAGGATGTTACGGATATCTGCGCCACGCCAGCCGTAGATCGACTGGTCATCATCGCCGACCACACAGAGGTTGTGGTGCTCTCTGGCGAGGAGCTCGATAAAGCGGTACTGGGCATGGTTGGTGTCCTGGTATTCATCAACCAGTATGAATCTGAAGCGCCGCTGAAAGCGTTCGAGCACTTCGGTGTGTGATTCGAACAACTCGACGGGCTTCACCAACAGATCATCGAAATCGAAGGCGTTCCCTGCGAGCAAACGTGCCTGGTAGACGGGATACACGTCGGCCACCATTCGGGTGAACGGGTCCGAGGCCGTCTCCCCGAACGCCTCCGGCGTGACCAGGTAGTTCTTGGCGCCCGAGATCGCGCCCTGCACGGCCTGCGGCTTCCAGCGCTTGGGGACGTTACGGTCCTCCATTACGCGTTTGAATTCGCGCAGACTGTCGTCGGCGTCGAGTATCGTGAAGCCGGGACCGAATCCGAGGCGAGCGGCGTTGCGTCGCAGGATCCTCGCACCCAATGAATGGAAAGTACCGATCCACATCCCGGACGGCTCGGTGTCGAGCAGCCGCTGAACGCGATTCCGCATCTCCTCGGCCGCCTTGTTGGTGAAGGTCACGGCCATGATCAGGTTGGGGTCGACCCCGTTGTGCTCGATGAGATGAGCGATGCGGCAGGTAAGGACACGCGTCTTGCCGGAGCCGGCACCTGCGAGCACGAGAAGGGGGCCCTCGACGTGCTCGACCGCCTGTCGCTGCTCCGGATTCAGCGAATCTAAGTAAGCCCCCGTCCTCACGTCACCCCGCAAAACGCCTCAAGTCGTCCGGTCCGATCGCACGACGGGCAGGGTCACGACGAACTCGGCCCCTTCCCGACGCTTACCTAGCACGATCGACCCGCCGTGCGTCTCCTCAATGATCCGACGCGTCAGGGTCAGGCCGACGCCCCAGCCACCCTCCTTGCTCGACACGCCCGGCTCGAAGATGTGCTTGCGCAGCTCGGTCGGCACGCCGGGTCCGTCGTCGACGAAGCGGATCATGACGCAACGGTCGTCGTCGTCCGGGTTGGCGTTCACCGCGATTCGACCTCCACGACCCGCAAGTACATCGACGGCGTTCTTGATCAGGTTTTCGAACGCCCACTCGAGCAACACCGGGTTGCCGGCGACCGGCCGCACCTGAGGAGCGACCTGCACGGTGAGTTCGATGGAGTGCTCGAGGCGCGGGAGCCGGGCCGCGAAGTAACCCTCGAGACGCTGCAGGACCTCCCCGACATCCACGGTCGCCATCCGGGGACGCCGCCCGATGAGCTCGAAGCGTTGGGCCACTTTGTTGAGCCGCTCGACATCGACCTCGACCTCTTCGGCAATCCGATCCTCGGAGGCTACCGCGGCACGCTCGTCGGCCGGCATTCTCAGGATCTCGACCCAGCCGGTCAGCGAACTCAGCGGCGTGCTGAGCTGGTGCGCCGACTCCCGCGCCATCGTGGCCCAGACGCGCTCCTGTTCGGCGCGGACGGTCGAGCGGAAGATCCAGGTCGCCGTCAGCACGATGACGATGAGCGTGGCCGCCTGAATCCACGGCACCCAGCGCAGCCGTTCAACGACCGCCGGCATCCCGAAATGGATCACGCCGATCCCCTCCTCGATTAGCGGATCGTTCCGCTCATCGAGCAGGGCGGCATACTCGAGCACTCGCCGTGTGCTACCGGGGTCGCTCGGGTCGTGCACGAACGGCAGGTTGCGGGCGGCGTGTATCTGCCCGTCCTCGGCGATCACCACGACCGGCACCCCCAGTGACTCGATCTCCTCGAGCAGGTCGAACAGGACCACGAAGCTCTCCCGATCGGGATCGCTCACACCCTGCAACACCTGGGCGTACATGTGCGAGAGCGCCGCGGCGTCGGCGTTGACGGCGCTCACGAGCTGACGGGTGTAAACCAGGTACCAGGCTAGAACAGCCCCGAAAAGCAAAGAGAGTAGCGCGGCCCAGAAACGAGCTTTCACACCGGCTCGATTCGGGTGCCACCCACGTACCGGTGCAGCACTTCAGGAAGGTCCACGCTCCCGTCCTCGCTCTGGAAGTTCTCGAGGATGGCGATCACTGTACGTGGAATCGCGAGGCCCGAGCCGTTGAGGGTGTGCACGAACTCCGGCTTCGCACCACGGTCGCGTCGGAAACGGATACCGGCACGTCGTGCCTGGTAGTCGGTGCAGTTCGAGCACGACGAGACCTCGAGCCAGCGTTCGACACCAGGCGACCACACTTCGAGATCATAGGTCATCGAACTCGACTGTGCCATGTCGCCGGCGGCGAGGAGGACCACTCTGTAGGGAAGGCCGAGCAGCTGCAGGATCTTCTCGGCGTGGCCGGTCAAGGCCTCCAAGGCCGCCTCCGAGTCCTCGGGGCGCTCGAAGCGGACAAGCTCGACCTTGTCGAACTGGTGGATGCGAAGCACCCCGCGCGTGTCACGGCCGGCGGCGCCGGCCTCGCGCCGGAAGCAGGCGGTGTACGCCACGTAGTGGCACGGCAGATCCCCTGGGCTCAGCACTTCACCCCCGTGAAGGTTCGTAAGGGGAACTTCGGCCGTCGGTATCAACCAGAGATCATCACCACCGATGTGATAGGCGTCGTCGGCCAGCTTCGGCAGCTGGCCCGTTCCCCGCATCGTCTCGCTCCGCACCAGGTACGGCGGTTGGACCTCGACGTACCCATGCTCTTTGCGGTGCACGTCGATCATGAGGTTGATCAGCGCCCGCTGCAGGGCGGCGCCGGCGCCCATGTATACGGGGAAACCGGTGCCGGACAGCTTCGCACCGCGCTCCAGATCGAGGATCCCCAGGTCGGCGCCGAGATCCCAGTGTGGTTTCCGCCAGGCCGCCGGCTCGATCGGCTCGCCCCAGGACCGGATGTGGCGGTTGGCCGACTCATCGCCGGCGGGGACAGGCGGCAGCGGCGTATTGGGGATCTCGAGGAGGAGTTCTTCGATCCTGGTCTCGCCGGCACCGAGCTGCGCGTCGTATTCTCCGATGCTGGCAGCGACGTCGCGCATCTCCGCTATCAGCGTCGAAGCGTCTTCGCCCGCCTTCTTCCGTTCAGCGATTACCTTGGAGGCCTCGTTGCGACGTGCTTTCAGCTCTTCGACGGTCTGGATGGTCCGGCGCCGCTCCTCATCGAGCTGCAGGACCTCGTCGACGTAGCCAGTCAGTTCGGAATCCGCTCGTTTCGCGAGCGCATCCTTCACCGTGTCGGTCTCGATACGGATTCGCTTCAGGTCGAGCATGCTCGGTTCGATCGGCTAGTTGGAGACGCCGGGGGTGACTTCAATATTGTCGCAGTTGGGGTTCCAGAGCACACGGAACCACACGCGTGCCGGATCGCCCTTGATAGAGTCCACGGCTAGCTTCGCGAAGACGTGGCAGGGCAACGAGAGCGATGGGTCGTTCCGACTGCGGAGACCGTACGTAGTTCCCACCGTCGCCGGCACCGGCTCCTCGAGCTCATAGGCCTCCTCATCGGGCGGCAGCAACTCGACGTCCTCGAAGTCCACCGGCATGACCCTGATGCCGGTGGACGGCTCGATGCCGTCGAAGAAGCCGCGCGGCAACCATGCGGGCTCGCCGTCGACGAGGGCGAAGGCGATATCCCACTGCAGAGTCTCGTCCACGCGCGTGACGCGCGGGGTGCCGAACCCACGGCCGGCCACAAGGTTGAGAGCGTTGGCGCGGGTGAGCGGGCCATCCACGAGATCGATGAGCTGCTCCTCAAGAGGAGTGGTCGGACGCGGGATTTCCCTGTTCACCTCATCACCGCAGGCGACGAGCCCCAACGCGAGCGTCAGGACCAGAGCGACGTGGCTACGTAGATGATCGAAGTTCTCCATGGTGATGGGGCAACCTTACGTGAGCGGAGGTTGACTGTCAAGCTGCGAACCCTAGACTACGCTTGACTTTGTAGGCGCCGTCAGGTAAAATGGCCGCACTCCCCCGTACCCACCAGACCGTAGGAACCGGATGCCAACGCTCAAAGATCTTCTCGTTCGTCTGTCGAGCCGCTCTGAGGTGGAAGCCGTATTCGCCGTCGGCCAGGACGGGCTGCTGATCGACCAGATCGGGTCCGCCGGCAGCGACGCGGACGCCGTCGCCGCAATGGCGCCGACCCTCCTGCAGAGCGCGCGGGAACTGGGTTCCGCCGCAGACCACAATGGGTTGGTCACGGCGGTGGTGGAGTACGCCGACGGAGTGGCGATCGTCACCGACGTACCCCCTGAGATGATTCTCGTGACTTTCGTCAAGGGGGGTGTTCCGTTCGGCGGCCTCTTGTACGAACTACGGCGTAACCGCGATCAGATCGCGAAACTCGTCTGACGGCCGCCCCAACGCTCAACCCATCGCGACAGGTTCCGGCGTGAGCGAGAATGCCCGCTTTGAACGCTGGGTAGTCCTGTTGGCAGGCGGTATCGGGTCGCGATTCTGGCCGGCCAGCACGCCGCGCCGCCCGAAGCAGTTCTTACCGCTCGCCAGCAGCCGCCCGTTGATCGTCGACACCGTGGAACGCGCCCGGGCGCTAACCGACGCGTCGCGCGTGCTGATCGTAGCCGGTGAGCACCTGCGCCCGCATTTGGAGAGCCACCTCCCTGACCTGGCACGTGAACAGCTGCTCCTCGAGCCGCAGGCCAAGGGCACAGCCCCGGCTTTGGCCTGGGCGGCCAGCGAGATCATCGCCCGCGCCGAGCAGCCCGAGCGAGCAGTGATGGTATCACTCCATTCGGACCACGTGATCCGGCCGCTCGATGATTTCATCTCGACCATCGACGTCGCCGTCGATGCCGCCGGCGATGCGGGCCGCCTGCTCACTGTCGGCATTCAACCTGCGCGGCCCGAGACCGATTACGGTTATATCGAGGTGGGCGACCTGCTGACGCCGGGGGTCTACGAAGTGCGACGGTTCGTCGAGAAGCCCGATCGCGAGACCGCGACGGGCTACCTCGCACAGGGCGGCTTCCTCTGGAACTCGGGGATGTTCGTGTGGCGACCGCAGGTACTGCTCGCCGAGCTTGACGCCCACACGCCCGAGTTCGCCGGCATGCTCGAGCGCCTGGCCGAAGGCGAGATAGACGAGTTCTTTGCGCACGTTCCGACGCTGACTATTGACCGCGGTCTCATGGAGCGCAGCCCGAACATCGCGGTCGTCGAAGCCGGGTTCGAGTGGGACGACGTCGGTGCCTGGGCGGCGTTGCTCCGCGTCCGCGAGCGAGACGCACAGGGCAACCTGCTGGTCGGTGACGCTCACGCGGTCGACTGTGAGGACAGCCTGATATGGGCGGAGGACGGCCCGGTTGTGGCCTACGGCGCGTCCGATCTGGTCATCGTACGTGCTTCGGGGATCACCTTCATCGCCCCGCGCGAGCGGGCCCTCGAACTCAAGCAACTGCTTGAAGGCCTGCCTGACGATCTCCGATCGGGGAGCCACTGAGCCGTGTCGCGCCCCGGACTCATCCTCTTCGACGATCTCCAAGCCCAACGCTGGGAACCTTTCGCCCTGACGCGACCGGTGGGCGAACTGCTGTTTGGCGCCGAGAAGCTGGCGGAACGCGCGGGGCGCGTACTCGGCCTCGAGGTCGTCGGCTACCTGACCTCCGAACACCTGGTCGACTTC
Source organism: Gemmatimonadota bacterium (assembly GCA_039586255.1). Lineage (GTDB taxonomy): Bacteria > Gemmatimonadota > Gemmatimonadetes > Palauibacterales > KS3-K002. The sequence continues at coordinate 15,027 of JBDHKT010000009.1, forward strand.
GACGGGACGGGCGCGCCGGGCGTCCTGGATCTCGACCACCTCCCGGAAAGGGACCTGCTCTTCTGGTGCTCACGGGCGGTTCCCGAGAGCGGCCCAGAGGTCGCTGTGCCGACGGTCCCAGCGGTCTACCTGATCGACCAGCGGCCGATAGGCCTTTGCCTGCCGGCAGGGCAGCGGCCAGATCAGGGGTTCCTCAGCGAGCTACGCCTCGGTTCAGAGCCGGGTACCCGGGTCTCCGTCCAGGGCCGGTTACTGGAGTGGATGTGGGACCTGCTGGCAGACGGCCCCGAACAGCTGGTTCGCGACCTGGCGGGAACGGCGCAGGCGTCCGAGGTGCCCGAGGGCGTCTATCGCGAGGGAACGCACGGCGTGATCCTATCCCCGAACGTTCGTATCGAGCCGGGAGCGTTGCTCGACACTCGGGAGGGACCGATCCGCCTCGGCGACGGTGTCGAGGTCCGCACGGGCACGCGCCTCGCGGGGCCCGCAGCGGTAGGCGAGGGCTCGCGCCTGCTCGGCGGCTCGTTCGAGCGAATCGTCGCCGGGCCCTATTCGTACTTGCAGGGCGAGATAACGGACTGCGTGATACTGGGGTACACGAACAAGGCTCACCAAGGCTATCTCGGCCACTCCTACGTCGGGAAGTGGGTCAACCTGGGCGCTCTGACGACCAACAGCGACCTAAAAAACAACTACCGCCCCGTCCGCGTCTGGACGCCCGCCGGCGTGCAGGACACCGGCAACCTCAAGATCGGCTGTTTCCTAGGCGATCACGTGAAGACCGGTATCGGGCTGCTGCTGGGCACTGGCACCGTGGTGGGTGCCGGCAGTAATCTGTACGGGAGCGCTATGCCGCCCCGCTACGTGGAGCCGTTCAGCTGGGGCGAAGGCGACGATCTCGGTGAGTATCGCCTGGCCAAGTTCCTGGATACGGCGGAACGGTCGATGGCCAGGCGCAACGTTGAACTGGGCGAGCGCGGGCGGCGATACTTGGAGAGCTGCTGGCGCAAAGGGCGGGGTGGATGACCTTCCGGGCGCACGTTCTGGGTAGCGGCAGTCGCGGCAATTCAATCCTTCTCGAGACCTCCGAAACACGCATTATCGTCGACGCCGGCTTCAGCGGCCGGCAGATAGAGCGGCGCCTGGCCGCTGTCGACGTTGCGCCTGACAGCATCGCAGCACTGTTCATCACACACGAGCACCGGGATCACA
>JBDHKT010000256.1:0-4672 GCA_039586255.1 Gemmatimonadota bacterium
AACTCGGCGTAGTGGTTGAGCGACTCCGGCCCCAGGTAGACCTGAAGATTGCCGATCATGTGACCGATGACGAACAGCACCAGGAAAACCCCGGTCACCGCCATCACCATCTTCTTGCCCACCGTCGACCCGAAGAAGGCAGCAACCCGGCTCCGCGGTGCGGCCGCGGCTACATCGATTGCAGTACTTGCCATCGTCGACTCACTCCCTTGCCGTGAATTCGGGCTACGTGGATGCCTCGGCGGCCTACTGCTGTGCAAGCCCCGCGCCAACTCGCCGAGGTACATAAGTCATTGTTAGATATAGGTTTAGGTCGAGCCGCGCCGCCACGAGCCGCGCCCGGGCGTCACGTCGCGTCCCGAAACGACTCCTCCGTGCGAGATCGCCCCACTTAGCTACGACTGCAGAAGCCGGAACACCAGTTCGGCGTGGCGCTCGGTCGCACCCTGGCGGGCTCGAATCACCTCCCTGCCGCGTTCCGCCATCTGTCGAGCCCGCTCCGGAGCACTCAGCAGCTCGGCGGCTGCCGCCATGGGTGTCTCTGAGATGATGATGCCGCCGGCCTCCCGGAACGCCGCGACGACGTCGGCGAAGTTCTTGTGGTGCGGGCCGATGATGGAGGGCTTCCCCAGCGCGATGGGCTCGATGGGGTCCGAGCCGCCGCGCGCCCGGAAGCTGCGGCCGACCACCGCGACGTCGGCCAGCGAATAAGCCTTCGGCAGCCGGCTCCGGCGGACGACGCCCGCGGCGCGTCGTGCGACCGACTCGAAGCGCTCCGGCTTTCGGGGAACGATCAGCAGTTGTACTCCGGGGGGCCGTGTCTCGACGAGCAGCTCTTCCTCGCCCGGACCCGTCGAGCCCGCAACGACCAGCGGCTTCGACCGGTCGATTCCCATGGCGACCGCCAGTTCGTCCGCGCCCGCCACGCTTTCGGCCATCCGAACCGTGTCCCACTTCATGTTGTCGGTAACTGTCACCCGCTCGGCCGGAACGCCCAAGTCGGCGAATCGCTCGGCATACACCTCCGTCTGGGCCGCAGCCGCTGCCAGGGTCCGGAAGATCGGGCGGACCAGGGGCGCCGCGAAGCGGTAGTTCCTGTAGCTCGAGTCACTCAGCCGACCATTGATGACGCACAGCGGGATTCCCTTGCGCCGGCATTCCTGGGTCAGATTAGGCCACACCTCGAGCTCCACGAGGACGATCAAGTCCGGACCCACCGCGTCCAGAAAGCGACGGACCATCCAGGAGAAGTCGAAGGGAAAGCGGACCACCGTATGTTCCGGCTCATAGAGCCGGCGAGCCCGCTCGATCCCGGTGTTGGTGGTTGCGCTGATCACCACGCGCACGGGAAGACCGTCCTCACGGGTCAGGCGCCGCACCAACTCCCGGGTGGCGTTGATCTCTCCTACGCTAACCCCGTGTATCAGGACCGTGGGACGCGGATCGCCAGGCAGGGCCGGACGTTTTCCGACGCGCCCCTGCCAATCGGTGCGCCACTTCCCGGTTCGGAGAAGGTTGAACCCCCAGAGCGGGCTACCGAGTAGAGCAGCGCCGGCGTAGAGAAGATCGTAGCCGCGAGCCATAGCTCTGTGACCGGCTCCTATGGTTGCGTGTCTGGTACAGAACCCGTATTCCTAGTCGCCCAGTAGCGTGTACTATTTGACTCAGCGCGCAAGAAATCAACAGGACGCGTCTCGGCTCAACGGACATGTCGCGGATCCCACTCTCGAAACCGCCCCGCTCGATCCTTATCGTGCGGCTTACGGCCCGCGGAGATGTCGTCTTCGCGACGCCCCTGATCCAGGCCTTTCGCCGCACGTATCCCGCAGCACGGATCACCTGGCTGGCGGAATCGCACACGGCGGATCTCGTCCTCCATAACCCCCACCTCGACGAGGTCATCGTCTGGGATCGGAAGGAATGGAGGCGACTCCTTCGGCGCGGGAAACTGCTGACCCTCGGCCGCCTGGCCGTCGACTTCGTCCGCGAGCTGCGAAGTCGCGAGTTCGATCTCGTCGTCGACGTACACGGACTGTTGCGTGCCGGAGTAATGACCTATCTGTCGGGCGCCCCAACGCGGATCGGACTCGGCTCCACCGAGGGGAGCTCGCTGCTGATGACTCACGTCGTCTCCCCGGATCGGGATGACCTTCCGCGGGTCAGCTCATGGTACCTCCACCTGGCCCACGAGCTCGGCCTCGACGTCGGCGACTTTCGACTCGACGTCGCCCTCAGCCGGGAGGACGAAGAATCCGCCCGACAGCTCATCGCGCGAGAGGGACTGACCGAAGGATACGCCGTCATCTGCCCCTTCACCACGCGCGACTGGAAGCACTGGTTCGAGGACCGCTGGGCGGATCTGGTCGACCGCATGCAGGCGGACCTCGGACTCACGACGGTGATCCTGGGAGGTCCCGACGATCTGGAGGCGGATCGACGGATCCGCGAGACCGTCCACGGCAAGGTGGTGAGCTTAGTCGGAAAGACCTCGCTGCCCGAGGCGGCTGCCCTGGTCAAGTTCGCCAAGCTCCTGGTGGGAGTGGACACGGGACTCACCCATATCGCCAGCGCCTTCGAACGGCCCACGGTGGCCCTCTTCGGCTCGAACATCCCCTACAGCGAGCCGCCGGCGGAGCGGACCCGCATCATCCTCCACCGCCTGGAGTGCACCCCGTGCAAGCACAACCCGACCTGCGACGGCGACTATACCTGCATGCGGCTCATCACCGTGGATGAGGTGCTGAATACGGCTCGAGAGGTGCTTCAGGTTGGGGAGTCAGGCGAGGGACAGATCCGCCTGTAGCCGGCCGCGCTGAATCAACTTCACCCAGCAGCTTTCAGCAGTCCCTCCACGAGCCGCTCCAGGCTCTGGAAAGCGGAGAGAATCTCGCCCGGCACGACCCGGACGGGCGGGGGCGATCGGAACAGCCGGTTCCGATACGCCGCCAGCAGCAGCAATTGCTCCTGGTCATCCGCCGACAGCGTGACGCCGACCGCTTCCTGGGCGGCGGCCCGCGAGCGGCGGCACGAGAAGCGACGGTCTTCCCAGCCGCGGTGCATCCCGGGGCTCACGCACTCAAGCTCCTCGTCGCTCAGCAGATCGATGACGTCGGTGAACTCAATGGTCTTGGGGACGGTGACGCCGTCTCGGTGCGCGTCGACTTCCGGCGTCGGCATGTTCAGTTGCAGGCCGATCGTCGCGGGAAACTGGTCCTTTATAGGCTGCAGCAGCTGAATCACCAGGATCTCGGCGGCGTGCAGCCCGAGATCGAGCGACTCGCAGAGCGGGACCACGTCATCGGCGGCGGCCTTGCGCGCCTCCAGGGCGCCGCTCCACAGGCGCCTCGCTTCTTCTTCGGGTCCCAGCTCTATGATTTCGGGCATTCGAACCATTGCGGCACCTCTTTCAACATTCGACAGCCGACAGCCAACTGCCGATTTCTCAGCTTCTCTTCAACAACCGACGCTCGAGGTTCGACCGTCGACGTTCGAGCGTCGCACTGCCGAACGTAGAACGTCGGACGTCGACAGCCGAGAACAAGCCGAACCTCGGTAGTCGGCTGTCGACTGTCGAATGTCCGATTTGCCCCACCCTACTATTCCACGCCCGTAAGCCGCCCTCCCAGCGCGCTCTCAAAGACTCCCTGAGTGGTAACCGGGACGTGGCACTGCTTGCAACGCCAGCGCTCGGGATGACTCGTCCGGACTTCCTCGCGGGCGCCGGGACCGGCGTGGCATGCGACGCAGGCATCTCGCATCAGCGTACGGTGCGGGATCGTCGGCGGCGCGCCCGGCATCGCTCGGCTCCCGGCGCGCAGGTCTTGTTCCAGGCCGACGAACTCGCTGGCCACGAACAGGCCTTCGTTGGTCACGAAGACGTGGCACTGCCGGCAGCGAGTCGTGGCGCCGGCCTTCGAGGAGCCTTCGTGCGGCGACGCGGGAGCGAAGCCGACGCCGGGCACCGACTGCCCGCGTTCGTTGTGGCAGGCGCTGCAGCGCGCGCCGAAGGGCTCGTGCGGGATCGTCGGCGGGGCGCCGTCGTAAGCGCGCCGCGCGGCGCGCACATGGGCGGCCGACTTCACCGCTCCTTCCCTGCCGGGCACGGGAACCGAGTCGCTCCCGCAACCGTAGGCCGCCAGCGCCAGCGCGGCTCCGGCCAGGAACCAGAACGTCAGACGCGTTCGATGCGGACAGCGCATTTCTTGTAATCCGGTTCCTTGCTGATGTTATCCATGGCGTCGAGCGTCAGCAGGTTGGGCAGCCGGTTCTCATCGAAGAACGGGATGAAGACCGATCCCTGCGGCGGCTTCCCGCGGCCGTCCACCCTAGCGGGTAGCTCGAGGCTGCCGCGGCGGCTCACCACGCGCACCATCTGACCCGAGCCCACGCCGAGCCGCTGGGCGTCGGCGCGATTGACCTCCACGTAACCTTCCGTGACCGCCTGGTGCAGCTGCTTGACGCGCCGCGTCATCGAGCCGGTGTGCCAGTGCTCAAGGACCCGGCCCGTGCACAACCAGAACGGGTACTCGTCGTCCGGCGACTCGGCCGGCGGATGCCAGGGCCGTAACCAGAACGCCGCCCGTTCGCCGTAGCCCTTCGCCTTGTAGAAGTGGACGCCCCGATCTTTCTCAACGTACGGGTCGTGCTCGGCGCTGTAGCGGTAGCGGGTCTC